>NZ_ASSI01000196.1:0-52494 GCF_000466765.1 Burkholderia sp. AU4i
CCGGGCCGGCACGCCGAGCGCGTCGGGCGACGCGAGCCAGCCGGCCGCCTCGCGACGGTGCGCGGCACTGTCGAGCCACGCGCACGCATCGACGAGCGTGCGGATCAGCGCGCGCGCGGTGGCCGGATACAGCGCGACGAAATCGCGCCGGGCCGCGAGCACCTTTTCCGGATGATCGGGCCAGATCTCGCTCGTGACGGCGACGGTCCGCCCCGCGTTGCAGGCCTCGGCCACGGCATGCCACGGTTCGCCGGCGCAGAAGCCGTCGAGTTCGCCGCCCGCGAGCGCGGCCACCATCTCGGGCGGAGGGATCACGACACTGCGCACGTCGCGCAGCGGATCGACGCCGTGCGACGCGAGCCAGTGGTTCAGCCACATCGCGTGCGTGCCGGTCGGGAACGTCTGCGCGAGGAGCGGCTTGCGGCCGAGCGTCGCGAACGCGTCGCGCACGCTGCCGCTTTCGCGATAGGCGTCGGCGAGGCCGCGCGACAACGAGATCGCCTGGCCGTTGCGGTTCAGCACCATCAGCGCGGCCATGTCGGCCTGCGGGCCGCCGATCCCGAGCTGCAGCCCGCAGACCAGCCCGTACAACGCATGCGCGGCGTCGAGCTCGCCGCTCAGCAGCTTGTCGCGGACGGCGGCCCACGACGGCTGGCGGCTGAGTTCGAGCGTGAGGCCGTGCCGCGCACCGAGGTCCAGGCGCTGTGCGACGATCAGCGGGGCCGCGTCGCTCAGCGCGACGAACCCGAGGCGAAGATGCGCGCGTTCCGGCGCGACGGGAGAGGTGGTGTCCATGGCGGTCATGACTGGGGTGACGCGTCGAGCAATTGCCGCGCGACGTCGACGATGCGCAGGCCCTGATCCATCGCGCGCTTGCGCAGCGCCGCATACGCGTCGTGTTCGGACAGCCTGCGCTGGTCCATCAGCATCCGCTTCGCGCGGTCGATCAGCTTGCGTTCGGCGAGTTCGCGCTCGACATCGGCAAGCCGGCGGCGCAGCGCGTCGTCGTGCGAGAAGCGTGCGAGCGCGACTTCGAGAATCGGTGCAAGGCGTTCGGCCGACAGCCCTTCGACGAGATACGCGCTGACGCCCGCGCCGACCGCCGCGCGGATCAGCGACTGGTTGGCGTCGTGGCTGAACATCAGCACGGGGCGCGGCGCGGTCGCATGCATGACCGCGAGCTGCTCGAGCGTGTCGCGCGACGGCGAATCGGTATCGATGATCACGACGTCGGGATGCTGCTCCTCGACGGCGGCCGGCAGGCGCGCGGGCGTCGCGACGTCGTTCAGCATGTCGTAGCCGAGCTGCGCGAGCGCGTCGCCGAGCTCGCCGATCGGTTTGTCGGTATCGGTGACGAGCAGCACGCGCAGGCGGGGGGAGGAAGCGGGCGCACTCATGATGCGAACGGCGGCGAAATCGTGGCGCGTTGCGCGGATCGGAGGCGGCCCCGCGCGCACGTCGTGCCGGCGCCGCGCGCGGCGACCCGGCAGCCGGTGCGAACGGCGCCGCTGTTTTCATGACAGGTGGGCGGCGGGTGCCGCGTGGTGTCGCGCATGCTACGCGGCCCGGGAGAAGACCGTGTCGATCGCGGCCCCCGCTGCGCCCGCGCCCGGCACCTCATGCACGGCCGTTTCGCCGATCGCGCCGCCGACGAGGATCACGGCCGGACTGCCGAGCCGGGCTGCGTCGATGCCGCGCGCGAGATCGCCGAGCGTGCCGGTCCAGCGGCGTTCGTCGGGCGTGCCGGCCCATTGCACGGCCGCGGCCGGCGTCGATGCCGGCAGCACGGCGAGCAGGCCGGCGGCGATGCTGTCGACGCGGCTCATGCCCATGTAGATCGCGAGCGTGGTGCCGGTCGCGGCGAGACGCGCCCAGTCGGGTTCGCCGTGGTCCTGACGATGGGCGGTGACGAACGTGACGCCGTGGCAATGCGCGCGGTGCGTGAGCGAGATGCCGAGGCTCGCGGCGGCGGCGAACCCCGACGAGATGCCGTTGACGATCTCGACCGGAATCGCGGCGGCGCGCAGCGTCGCGAGTTCTTCGCCGGCGCGCCCGAACAGCAGCGCCTCGCCGCCTTTTACACGCACCACATGCGCGCCGCGCAGTGCGTAACGGCGCATCAGCTTCTCGATGAATGCCTGCGGCGTGGAGCGGCAACCGCCGCGCTTGCCGACGCGGATGACGCGCGCCTGCGGCGCGAGTTCGACGATGCCGGGCGCGACGAGATCGTCGAGCAGCAGCACGTCGGCAGCGGCCAGCGCTTTCACGGCCTTGAGCGTGAGGAGATCGGGATCGCCGGGGCCGGCGCCCAGCAGGGTGACTTTGCCTGTCGTCATGTCGTGTTCCAGTGCCGCCTGCATGCGGCGGCCGATAGCGCGTTGTTGCGCGGCGGCGGGCGGTCGACGTATCGGCATCCGGCCGTGCCGCGCACGGAAGGACGCCGTTGTCCTGAGCGGCCCGCCTGCACGACGGGCCCGGTTTTGCGGGGACTGCCCACCGGCGCCGTTGCCGGTGTCATGCAGCGGGTTCAGCAATATCCGGGCCAACCGGCATCGCCCGTCGCGCCCGCGCGGCGGGAACGGCGCGCACCATGCCGCGCGATGGTCATGTGAGGGCGAAATGCGGGCCGAATATGGGCCAATCGCGGGCCAAGTACGACCCCCGTGCCGGCGCGCGGCCGCCGCGCGCCGGCACCCGCAATGCCGCATCGGCGTGCATCGTGCCCCGCCCGTACGCACCGCGATGTCGCACGGCGACAGTGCTGCATCGCACCACATCTGTGCCTCTCTGCATCACCGCGCATCGTGTGCCGACTGTCGCCGCGCGCCGCGCGACGCCGGACGAGCCTTGCGCGGCGGGACTGCGGGCCCGATTTGCGGCGACATGGCACGGCGTTTGCGTAAGCCGGTTCGGGCGAATCAATGGCGATTCGTCCGGCAGTACCGATTACAGACGCGCCCGGCAACGGGCTTCATGGGCAACGGCGTCCTACGCATCGGGTCTCGACGAGACCGGGTGCGCAGGACGCCGTTTTTCGTTTGGCGGATGACATGACCGACAAAGCTACCCGTATCGATCTCTTCAGCCTCCGCACCGCGCCGATGCGCGCGTTCCACCTGACGTGGATGGCGTTTTTCGTGTGCTTCTTCGCATGGTTCGCGTGCGCGCCGCTGATGCCGCTGATTGCACGCGAATTCCACCTGAGCGCGGCGCAGGTTGCCAACATCAACATCGCGGCCGTGGCCGCGACGATTGCCGTGCGGCTGCTGGTCGGCCCGCTGTGCGACCGCTTCGGCCCGCGCCGCATATACGTCGGCCTGCTGCTGCTCGGCGCGATCCCCGTGTTCGCGGTGTCGTTCACGCACGACTACCTGTCGTTCCTGATCTGCCGGCTCGGCATCGGCGCGATCGGCGCGGGTTTCGTGATCACGCAGTACCACACGTCGGTGATGTTCGCGCCGAACGTGGTCGGCACCGCGAACGCGACGACGGCCGGCTGGGGCAATGCCGGCGCGGGCGCGACGCAGGCGCTGATGCCGCTGCTCGTCGCCGCCGGCCTGATGCTCGGCTTCGGCGAGGATTCGTCGTGGCGTATCGCGCTGGTCGTGCCGGGCGTCGCGATGCTCGCGATGGCCTGGGCGTACTGGCGCTTCACGCAGGATTGCCCGCAAGGCGACTTCGCCGCGCTGCGCAAGGAAGGCGTGACGGTCGACAACGGCAAGAAGGGCGGCTGGGCGAGCTTCTTCGCGGCCTGCGGCAACTATCGCGTGTGGATGCTGTTCATCACGTACGGCGCGTGCTTCGGCGTCGAGGTGTTCATCCACAACATCGCCGCGCTGTACTACGTCGATCACTTCAGCCTGTCGCTGAAGGACGCCGGTTTCGCGGTCGGCATGTTCGGGCTGCTCGCCCTGTTCGCCCGTGCGCTCGGCGGCTGGCTGTCCGACAAGGTCGCCGCGCGCCGCAACCTCGACGTGCGCGCGATGCTGTTGTGCGCGCTGATCGTCGGCGAAGGGCTCGGGCTGATCTGGTTCTCGCATGCGCAAAGCGTCGGCATCGCACTCGTCGCGATGCTCGCGTTCGGCCTCTTCACGCACATGGCGTGCGGCGCGACCTACGCGCTGGTGCCCTTCATCGACCGCAAGGCACTCGGCGGCGTCGCGGGGATCGTCGGCGCGGGCGGCAACGTCGGCGCGGTCGCCGCGAGCTTCCTGCTCAAAGGCGTCGGCGACGTGCAGCACACGCTCGGCCTGCTCGGCCTTGCCGTCACCGCGACCGCGCTGTGCGCGATGGCCGTGCGCTTCAGCGAGGAACACAAGGCACGCGAAGCCGAGCTGCGCGACCGCGCGCTGGCTGCCGGCAGCGTCGCGAACTGATCGACCGAGGGAAACGTCATCATGAAACTCATCGTCATCGGCCACGGCATGGTCGGCCACAAGCTGCTCGAGTGCGTCGCGGCGCAAGCGAGCGCGGCGGGCGCGCTGCAGGTCACCGTGCTCGGAGAGGAGCCACGCCCGGCCTACGACCGCGTGCACCTGTCCGAGTTCTTCGCGGGCAAGTCGGCGGACGACCTGTCGCTCGTCGAACCCGGCTTCTTCGAGCGTCATCCGCAGTTCGACCTGCGCCTGAACGCGCGCGTCGCGTCGATCGACCGCGCCGCGCATACGGTCACGCTCGCGTCCGGGGAAACGCTCGCGTACGACAAGCTGGTGCTGGCGACGGGTTCGCGCCCGTTCGTGCCGCCGATGCCGGGGCACGATCGTGAGGGCTGCTTCGTGTACCGGACGATCGAGGATCTCGAGGCGATGCAGGCGTGCGGCGCGCACGCGAAGCGCGGCGTCGTGATCGGCGGCGGGCTGCTGGGCCTCGAATGCGCGAAGGCGCTGCGCGACATGGGGCTCGACACGCACGTCGTCGAATTCGCGCCGCGGCTGATGGCCGTGCAGGTCGACGACGGCGGCGGCCGGATGCTGCGCGCGAAGATCGAGGCGCTCGGCGTGACCGTGCATACGGGCAAGAACACGCTCGAGATCGTCGACGGCGAAGAGGGCACGCACCGGATGGCGTTCGCCGACGGCTCCCATCTCGACGCCGACATGATCGTGTTTTCGGCCGGCATTCGCGCACGCGACGAACTGGCACGTGCGTGCGGCCTGGAAATCGGCCCGCGCGGCGGCGTCGCGATCGACGACGCGTGCCGCACGAGCGACGCCGACATCTACGCGATCGGCGAATGCGCGGCCTGGAACGGCATGGTGTACGGCCTCGTCGCCCCCGGCTACGACATGGCGCGCGTGGTGGCGAAGCAACTGGGCGGCGATGCGGACGGCGAGGCCGGGGCTACGTTCGCGGGCGCCGACATGAGCACGAAGCTGAAGCTGATGGGCGTCGACGTCGCGAGCATCGGCGACGCGCACGGCACGACGGCCGGCAGCCGCACCTACCAGTACGCGGACGAGCGCCGCCAGGTCTACAAGAAGCTCGTCGTGTCCGACTGCGGCAAGTTCCTGCACGGCGCGGTGATGGTCGGCGACGCGGCCGAATACGGCACGCTGCTGCAGATGATGCTGAACCGCATCGAGCTGCCCGAGTCGCCGGAATTCCTGATCCTGCCGTCGTCGGACGGCGCCGCTAAGCCGGCGCTCGGCGTCGACGCGCTGCCTGACGGTGCACAGATCTGCTCGTGCAACAACGTGTCGAAGTCGCAGATCTGCACGGCGGTCGCCGACGGCGCGACGAGCCTCGGCGCGCTGAAGTCGTGCACGGGCGCCGGCACGTCGTGCGGCGGCTGCGTGCCGCTCGTCACGCAGATCATGAAGGCCGAGATGAAGAAGCAGGGCCTCGCGGTCAACAACCATATCTGCGAGCACTTCCCGTATTCGCGCCAGGAGCTGTTCCACCTGATCCGCGTCGAGCGCTTCACGACCTTCGACGCGCTGCTCGCGAAGCACGGCCATGGCCTCGGCTGCGACGTGTGCAAGCCGGCGGTGGCGGGCATCCTCGCGTCGTGCTTCAACGAGTTCGTGCTGAAGAAGGAGCACGCAGGGCTGCAGGATTCGAACGACTACTACCTCGCGAACATCCAGCGCGACGGCACGTATTCGGTCGTGCCGCGCATGCCGGGCGGCGAGGTCACGCCGGAAGGGCTGATCGCGGTCGGTCAGGTCGCGAAGAAGTACGGGCTCTACACGAAGATTACCGGCGGCCAGCGCGTCGACCTGTTCGGTGCGCGCGTCGAGCAGCTGCCGTCGATCTGGGAGGAACTGATCGCGGCCGGTTTCGAATCGGGCCACGCATACGGCAAGGCGCTGCGCACCGTGAAGTCGTGTGTCGGCTCGACGTGGTGCCGTTACGGCGTCGGCGATTCGGTCGGCCTCGCGATCGACCTCGAGAATCGCTACAAGGGGCTGCGCGCGCCGCACAAGATCAAGTTCGGCGTGTCCGGCTGCACGCGCGAGTGTGCGGAAGCGCAGGGCAAGGACGTCGGCGTCATCGCGACCGAGAAGGGCTGGAACCTGTACGTGTGCGGCAATGGCGGGATGAAGCCGCGCCACGCGGAACTGCTCGCGTCCGACCTCGACCGCGCGACGCTGGTTCGCTACATCGACCGTTTGCTGATGTTCTACGTGCGCACGGCCGACCGGCTGCAGCGCACGAGCGTTTGGCGCGACAACCTCGAGGGCGGCCTCGACTACCTGATCGACGTCGTCGTGCACGACCGGCTCGGGATCGGCGCCGAACTCGAAGCCGACATGCAGCACGTGGTCGACACCTACGAGTGCGAGTGGAAGCGGGCCGTCACCGATCCCGACACGCGCAAGCGCTTCCGTCACTTCGTGAACAGCGATGCGCCGGACACGACCATCGAATTCGTCGAGACGCGCGGTCAGATCCGGCCCGCGATGCCCGGCGAACGGGCGGGCGGCAAGCCCGTGTCGATTCCCGTCGTCGCCGAAAGCGCGGCGCAAGCCGTGACCGAACCCGCAACCGCCTGACCGATATCCGCACCACTTCAAGGAGCCCATCATGAACGATCGTCTTCCGCCGTCCTGGACCCGCGTGTGCGCGCTCGACGACATCGTGCCGAACACCGGCGTGTGTGCCCTCGTCAACGGCGAGCAGGTCGCGGTCTTTCACGTCGCGCATGCCGAGGAAGGCGGCGTGTTCGCAATCGACAACGTCGATCCCGTGTCGCGGGCGGCCGTGATGTCGCGCGGGCTGATCGGCAGCCTCGGCGAGCGCGTCGTCGTCGCGTCGCCGCTGTACAAGCAGCATTTCGACCTGCGCACCGGCGAATGCCTCGAGGCACCCGGGCAGTCGGTGAGCACGTATCCGTCGCGGGTCGAGGACGGCTTCGTGTGGATCGCGGCCTGACCGCCCCGGAGCGCGCATGACCGCCACCCCCGTCAAGAGCGTGTGCCCGTACTGCGGCGTCGGCTGCGGGATGGTGCTGCACGTCGAGGAAGGCGAAGTCGTCAAGGTGTCCGGCGACGCCGACCATCCGGCCAACTTCGGGCGGCTGTGCACGAAGGGTTCGTCGGCGCACGTCGCGCTGCGCCGCTCGGGGCGGCTCGACCGCGCGTTCGTGCGCCGCGCGCGCGAGGACGACCTCGTGCCGCTGCCGGCGCGCGACGCGATCGCCGACACCGCGCGCCGCCTGCGGGCGGTGCTCGATGCGCACGGGCCGGACGCGCTGTCGTTCTACGTGTCGGGGCAGATGTCGATCGAGGCGCAATACCTCGTCAACAAGCTCGCGAAGGGTTTCGTCGGCACCAACAACATCGAGTCGAACTCGCGCCTCTGCATGGCGAGCGCGAGCACCGGCTACAAGCAGTCGCTCGGCGCGGACGGCCCGCCCGGGTCGTACCAGGACTTCGATCGCGCGAACCTGTTCTTCGTGATCGGCGCGAACATGGCCGACTGCCATCCGATCCTGTTCCTGCGGATGATGGACCGCGTGAAGGCCGGCGCGAAGCTGATCGTCGTCGATCCGCGCCGCACCGGCACGGCCGACAAGGCCGACCTGTTCCTGCAGATCCGGCCGGGCACCGATCTCGCGCTGACCAACGGGCTGCTGCACCTGCTGCATGCGAACGGCCGCACCGACGGCGCGTTCATCGACGCGTACACCGAAGGCTGGGACGCGATGCCCGCGTTCCTCGCCGACTACACGCCCGGGCGCGTGGCTGAAATCACGGGGCTCGCGGAAGCCGACCTGCGCACGGCCGCGCAATGGATCGGCGACGCGCAGGAATGGATGAGCTGCTGGACGATGGGGCTCAACCAGAGCACGCACGGCGTGTGGAACACCAACGCGATCTGCAACCTGCATCTCGCGACGGGCAGGATCTGCCGTGACGGCAGCGGGCCGTTCTCGCTGACCGGCCAGCCGAACGCGATGGGCGGGCGCGAGATGGGCTACATGGGCCCCGGCCTGCCGGGCCAGCGCTCGGTGGCGTCCGACGACGATCGCCGTTTCGTCGAGCACCTGTGGCGCGTGCCGGCCGGCACGTTGCGCAAGGAAACCGGCAACGGCACCGTCGACCTGTTCGAGCGGATGGCGGCCGGCGACATCAAGGCATGCTGGATCATCTGCACGAACCCGGTCGCCACGGTGCCGAACCGGCAGAACGTGATCGCCGGATTGCAGGCCGCGGAACTCGTGATCGCACAGGACGCGTTCCTCGATACCGAAACCAACCGCTACGCGGACATCCTGCTGCCCGGCGCGCTGTGGGCCGAGGGCGACGGCGTGATGATCAACTCCGAGCGCAACATGACGCTGATGCGCGCGGCGGTCGCGCCGCCGGGCGACGCGCTGCCCGACTGGCGCATCGTCGCGGAAGTCGCGCGCGCGATGGGGTTCGGCGATGCGTTCGACTATGCGTCGGCGGCCGACGTGTTCGACGAGATCGTCCGTTTCTCGAATCCGGCGACGGGCTACGACCTGCGCGGCGCGAGCCATGCGGCGCTGCGCGACGGGCCCGTGCAGTGGCCGGTCGCGCCGGGCACCGCGCGCGAGCGGCACCCGATCCGCTACCTGAACGACGGCGTGAGCCAGCCGCTGCGCCCGGCCGCCGACGGCGACGACGCGCCGCGCATCGCGTTCCCGACGCCGTCGGGCAAGGCGCGCTTCTTCGCCCGGCCGCATGTCGATCCGGCCGAATTACCCGACGACACGTTCCCGATCGTGCTGAACACGGGGCGGCTGCAGCATCAGTGGCACACGATGACGAAGACGGGCAAGGTCGCGATGCTGAACAAGCTGAACCCGCGCCCGTTCGTCGAGCTGCATCCGGACGACGCGAGCGCGCTCGGCATCGCCGCGAAGGACAGCGTCGAGATCCGCTCGGCGCGCGGCCGCGCGGTGCTGCCGGCCGTCGTGACCGAGCGCGTGCGGCGCGGCGACTGCTTCGCGCCGATGCACTGGAACGACGTGTACGGCGACGACCTGTGCATCAACGCGGTGACGAACGACGCGATTGATCCCGAATCGCAGCAGCCCGAACTGAAATACTGCGCGGTCGCACTGCGGCGCGTCGAGACCGCTGCGTTCGCGTCCGCCGACGACCAGACGGCGCAACCCGATGCCCGCGCCGACGATGCACGGCCCGCGCCGGCGACGGTGCAGGCGACTGCTTCACAGGAATCCGACATGGCAGACATCGACACTTTCGCGGCCGCGCTCGGCGTGACCGACCTCGCGCCGCCGCCGTTGACGGACACCGAACGGCTGTATGTGGCCGGGTTCGTCAGCGGGCTGAAGGCAAGCGCCGGCCGGCGCGAGGGCGGCGTGCCGGTGCTGCCGGCCGGCGCGCCGCTCACGCCGCCGGTGCGGTTCTGGCTCGACGGGATGCTCGCGGGGTTGTTCAGCCGCTCGCTGCCGGCGAGCTTGCCGGGCGCAGCGGCCCCCGTGCTGCCGGCCGATGCCGCCGCGTCCGGCGGCGTGCGGATCGTGCGCGCGCGGCCGAAGGTCGTGCTGCTGTGGGCGTCGCAGACCGGCAACATCGAATCGTTGACCGACGATTACGCGACGCAACTGATGAACGCGGGCTTCGAGATCCGCACCGCGTGCATGTCCGACTATCCGGTTGCGTCGCTCGCCGGCGCGCAATACGTGCTGCTGATGACCAGCACGTTCGGCGACGGCGACGCCCCCGACAACGGCAGCGAATTCTGGGAAGCGCTGCAGGCCGGCAGCGCCGCGCGCCTCGACGGCGTGCATTTCGCGGTGCTCGCGTTCGGCGACCGCAACTACGACCAGTTCTGCGGCCATGGCCGCCGGCTCGACGCGCGGCTTGCGGAACTCGGCGCGGCGCGCCTGTGCGCGCGCGTCGATTGCGACGTCGAATTCCAGCGCGATGCCGACCAATGGCTCGAACGCGTCGTCGCACGGATCAAGGAGGCCGATGCCGCGCTGCATGCGGTGCCGTCCGGCGGCCTGGGCCCGTCCGGGCTGCTGCCGTCGAAGGCGCATCCGGCGCCGTCGAAGCTCGTCGCGAACCTGCGGCTCAACCGTCCGGGCGCGGCGAAGGACACACGCTACGTGTCGCTGTCGACCGAAGGCGCGAACCTCGAATACGAAACCGGCGACGCGCTCGGCGTGTGGCCGACCAACTGCCCGGAACTGGTCGACGAACTGCTGTCCGTTACCGCGCTGAAGGCCGATGCACCCGTGTCGGTGGCGGGTGTCGGCGACGTGCGCCTCGGCGACGCACTCGCGCGTCACTTCGACATCACGCGCCCGCATCCGGACACGCTCGCGTTCATCGCGTCGCGCAGCGCGAACGGCGCGCTGAAGTCGCTGCTCGGCGACGACCGCAAGGGCGACCTGAAGCAATGGTTGTGGGGGCAACAACTCGCGGACGTGCTGCACGAGTTTCCGGTCGAGCTGTCGGGCAACGAACTCGTCGGGATGCTCAAGCGCATGCAGCCGCGTCTTTATTCGATTGCGTCGAGCCCGAGCGCGCACCACGGCGAGATCCACCTGACCGTGTCGGCCGTGCGCTATCACAACGGCCGGCGCGCGCGCAAAGGTGTCGCATCGACGTTCCTCGCCGATCGCGCGGACGACGGCCGCGTGCCCGTGTTCGTGCAGAAATCCGCGCATTTCCGGCCGCCGGTGAACGGCGACGTCCCGATCGTGATGGTCGGCCCCGGCACCGGCGTCGCGCCGTTCCGCGGCTTCCTGCACGAACGGCAGGCGCGCGGCGCGCGCGGGCGCAACTGGCTGTTCTTCGGCGAACAGCATGCGCAGACGGACTTCTACTACGGCGACGAGCTGGGCGCGATGCGCGACAGCGGTTTCCTGACGCGGCTCGATCTCGCGTTCTCGCGCGACCAGGCCGACAAGATCTACGTGCAGGACCGGATGCGCGAGCAGGGCGCCGAGCTGTTCGCGTGGCTGGAGGAGGGCGCGCACTTCTACGTGTGCGGCGACGCCGCGCGGATGGCGAAGGACGTCGATGCCGCGCTGAAGGCCGTCGTCGCCGAGCACGGCGGCATGTCGGACGAAGCCGCGAACGACTATGTCGCGCGGCTCGCGAAGGCGCGCCGCTACATGCGGGACGTGTACTGACCGCGAGCCGTGCGGCGTGACGCGGCGCGGCCCGCCGGTTTGCGGGCCCGGCTTCGGGCGACGCGTTGGCCTGCGACGAGCCGCGCCGGGCCGCCGGGAAGGCCGTCGACGGCGAACGTCGCACGCGACGGGCCGGGCAGCGGGCACGGCGTTCCTGCATGACATGAACCGGCGGCCGCCACCGGTTTGCGTTACTGCTGACGCTCCCACGCGCGCGCCTGTTCGGCACGGACGAACGTTTCCGACGACCGCGGCAGCAGGGTGCGGAACGCGCCGCCGTCGCTGTCGATCACGTCGACCATCTTCGCGATCATTTCTTCCGGATCGTGCTGTTCGAGCGGGAACGTCAGCCGCTCGGGCGTCACCGTGTGGACGGCCGGATCGTGCCAGCGCCGCGTCGTTTCCATCATCCGGTCGTTGAAACCCGTGCTGTACGGGCCCGGGTTCACGACCGCGACACGGATTCCGTGCGGCGCCAGCTCAGCGTGCATCGCCTCGGCGATCGATTCGACCGCGTGCTTCGACGCGCAATAGGCGCCCGTGAACGGCCCGGTGATCAGGCCCGCGATCGACGACACGAACACGATCTTGCCGTGCCGGCGCGCGAGCATCCCGCGCGCGATGTGCTGCGTGAGTTCGAGCGGCCCGAACACGTTGACGTCGAACAGGTCGCGGACGATCCCGACCGGCAGGTCGACGAGCGCGCCGGCTTCGCCGACGCCCGCGTTGTTCACGAGCACGTCGACGTCCAGCTCGGCCGCGCGGGCGCGATCGTCGGCCGACGCGACATCGAGCTTGATGGCGCGCAGCGTGGTGCCGCGTTGCGCGGCAGCGGCCGTCAGTGCGTCGATCTCGGCCGTGACGCGCACGCCGGCCGTCACGTCGTGGCCGCGTTCGGCGAGCCGCAGCGCCACTTCGCGGCCGAAGCCGGTGCCTGCGCCGGTAATGAGGATGCGTTTCCGTGCCATGTGCTTACCTTGTGGTGGGAAGGGTTGCCTGAAAGCGGTCGCGGCCGTGCCGGGCGATCGCGGTGTCTTCGTCGACGCTGCCGCCCGAAACGCCGATGGCGCCGACGCAGCGTCCGCTGCCGTCGACGAGCGGTTCGCCGCCGCCGAACGTGACGAGCCCGCCGTGGCTGTGCTCGATCCCGCGCAGCGGCCCGTCGCCCGACATCGCACCGAGCGCGCCGGTCGATATGCGGAAGCGGACCGCCGTCAGCGCCTTGCGCTGCGCGAGATCGATCGCGCCGAGGAAACAGTCGTCAGTGCGCGCGAACGCGAGCAGGTTCGCGCCGGCATCGACGATTGCGATGGCGACGCCGGCGACCTGCAGCGACGCCGCATGCGCGAGTGCTGCGTCGATCGTACGGCGGGCGGCTGCGAGCGGCAGCGTGGCGGTGAGCGGGTTCATGCGAGGCTCCGGTGGGACGACAGGCCCCAGTGTAGGCAGTTGCGGTATATGGGAGAATCCGCATTCCGCTCGAAAGAGTTTCAAGTTTTTCTAATGATGAGCCGACGCGATCCGATGGCCGGGCTGCACGTGTTCATGACGGTCGCGACGGCCGGCAACTTCACGCGGGCGGCTGCCGCGCTCGGCCTGACGCCGGCTGCAGTCAGCCTCGCGATCGGGCAGCTCGAGGGCGAGCTGAACGTGAAGCTGTTCAATCGCAGCACGCGCGGCGTGAGCCTGACGGAAGCCGGGCAGCACTACTGGCGGCAGACGGAGCCCGCGTACCGGCAGGTCGTGCACGCGCGCGACGCGCTGAAGGATGCGCGCAGCGAGCCGAGCGGCGTGTTGCGCGTCACCGCGCTGCCGCTGGCGCGCACGCTCGTGATCGCGCCGGTGCTGGCCGTATTCCGCGAGCGTTATCCGAAAGTGCGGCTCGAGATCCGCTACGAGAACGAACTCGTCGACATCGCGAAGGACGGGTTCGATGCGGGGATTCGCCTCGCCGACCGGCTGCAGCCGGGGACGATCGGCGTGCGGATCGCGCCGGCGCTTTCGTGCGCGCTGGTCGCGTCGCCCGGTTATCTGGCGCGGTACGGCACGCCGGCGTCGCTCGCAGCGCTCGAAACTCATGCCTGTATTCGCTTCCGGTTTTCGGAGAGCGGGCGGCTGCACAAATGGCTGCTGCACGACGGGCGCCGCGATGTCGATCTCGATCCGGAAGGCGTATTCGTGACGAACGATGCCGATGCGGTGATCGACGCGGCGCGTGCCGGTGTCGGGATCGCGTTTGCGTTCATGCGCGAGCGCATCGAGCAGGACTTGCGCGACGGCACGCTCGTCGAGGTGTTGCCGGGCGCGTGCCGGACGCTGCCGCCGATGTGGCTGTATTACGTGAATCGCAAGCACGTGCCGGCGAAGCTGCGCGCGTTCATCGACGTGCTGCGGGAGCGCGACGGCGCGGGCGCGGCGTAAGCGTTGCATCGGCCGGTTGACTGCAGCGCTGGCCGAGGCGGCGCATGATGGCGGCTCCAGCCACGAAACGAAGGAGTCGCGTCATGACGGTATCTCTTCATTTTCCGGTTCGTACTTTGGCCATTGCCGCGGCGCTGGTGGCGGCCGTGACCTGCAGCGCGCCGGCCATCGGCCAGACATCGACCGTACCCGCCGGTTCGGCTGCGGCAACGCCCGACAATGCGGTGCTGCTCACCGTCTTCCTGAAACACGACCAGTCGCGCCCGCTCGCCGAGCTGAACGCGCAACTGGCGAAGCAGGGGTTCTACAAGGCGTTTCCGCCGCCGGGCGTCGAAGTGGTGAGCTGGACCGTGACGATGGGGATCGGGCAGATCGTCGTGTTGCGGTTGCCGGCATCGCGGGTGCGCGAGGTCAATCGGGTGCTCGAGGATACGGCGTGGGGTGCTTATCGGACGGAGTTCTACCCGACTTACGACTACAAGGCGATCGGGTTGGGGGAGCATGAGCGGGCGAAGTGACCGTACGCCGTACGATTCCGTAACGGCGCAAAGCGGATGCGAGCGCACCGAATCAACCTGTCCCCATTCCTGAAACGCCCCGCGCCATCATGTTTTCGTCCTCGCCTTTCGCGCTCCATCCGGCAGATTTCTCCCAAATGCATCACAAGTCATTCATCCGATGAAAAATCCCCGTCGGTTACCGGTATGATGCGCACCTTGCGCGTGATCGGTCGTCGAACTTTGATACGACATTGATACACGCGGCGCTACAAATCCGCACAACGAGCGCGTGAAAGATTCTGTAATATAAATTCCGTATACTCGTAAGTTCTGATCCAGGCGCCGCCTGCCAATTCCTTCGGCCGACCGCCCACGCAGAACAACCAGATACGTCGCCGCCTGGCCGTCTTGCGCCGCGACACGCTATGCACCACCACTGAACATCTATGTCTTCCCGCCACTCTGGTTCGCCCGGCCTCGCCGCGGCGGTGATCGCCCGTGTCCGGGCGCTGATCCGCAACGAGCGTGTGCTGTCGCCGCTGCTCGCGCTCGGCATCGGCCTGCTGCTGATCGTGGTTTTCCAGCACCTGTCGGAATCCGTCGACTACCGGTCGGTGATCCGCGAGTTGCGTCACATGTCCGTCGGCGAGTGGGGCGCATCGCTGGCCGCGACGGCCCTCAGCTATCTCGCGCTCGTCGCCCGCGATGCGGTCGGCCTGCGTTATGTCGCCGCGAAGGTGCCGCGCGTCGCGTTGTGGATCGGCGCGATCGCCGGGTCCGCGCTCGGTAACGCGACCGGCTTCGGCGCCCTGACGGGCGGCGCGGTCCGCGCACGCGTGTACGGCGTGTCGGGCGTTACGCCCGCGCAGATCGGCCGGATGACGGTGTTCACGAGCGGCACGCTGGCGCTCGCGATGGTGTTGATGACGGCGGTCGGCATGGTCTGCGTGCCGGAGGCGCTCGCCGCGATGCTGCACGTCGCGCCCGGCGTGCTGACGTGGGGCGGCGCCGCGCTGCTCGTGATACTGGCCGCGATCGTCGCGATGTGCGGCAACACGGCGCGCCCGGTCGTCACGCGCTTCAAGTGGCTGTCGTTCGACGTGCCTGCGCGACGCGATCTCGTCGCGCAGGTCGTCTACGCGGTGCTCGACGTCGTTGCCGCGGGCCTGACGCTGTGGGTGCTGCTGCCGGCCGCGCCGGTCGGCTTCCCGACCTTCATCACGGTGTATGCGGCCGCGCTGCTGCTCGGGATGATCGGCCATACGCCGGGCGGGATCGGCGTGTTCGAAGCCGCGATGGTCTTCACGCTCGGTCGCGAAGTGCCCCCGCACGCGATGGTCGCCGCGCTCATCGCGTATCGCGCAATCTATTTCGGCGTGCCGCTCGTGCTGTCGGCCGGCCTGCTGGCCGGTTTCGAGGGCCGCGCGCTGCGCCGCCGGCTCGTCACGCGGCAGGCCGTGCGCGTGTCGCAGCTCGCGCCGGTGTTCCTGAGCCTCGTGACGTTCGCGGTCGGTAGCATGCTGGTGATCTCGAGCGCGACGCCCGCGTTCTGGCACCGGATCGCGATCCTGCGCCACCTCGTGCCGCTGTGGGTGCTCGAAGGCTCGCAGGTGATCTGCAGCGTGCTCGGCGTCGCGCTGCTGTTCGTCGCGCGCGGGCTGCTGCGCCGCCTCGACGGTGCGTGGTGGATGACCTTCGCGCTGACGCTCGCAAGCCTCGCGCTGTCGCTCGCGAAAGGCCTCGCGTTCGTCGAGGCCGGCGTGCTCGGCACGCTGCTCGTGCTGCTGCTCGTCAGCCGCCGCCGTTTCAACCGCCATTCGTCGCTGCTCGCCGAGCGCTTCACGGTGAGCTGGTTCGTGTCGGTGACCATGGTGCTGATGCTGGCCGTGTGGGTGCTGTTCTTCGCGTTCCGCGACGTGCCGTACACGCGCGAGCTGTGGTCGCATTTCTCGTTCGACGCGCGCGCGCCGCGGGCGCTGCGTGCGACGCTTGCGTCCGGCGTGTTCGTCGCGCTGTTCGCGCTGTGGCAACTGCTGCGCCCGGCGCCCGGCCGTTTCGTGAAGCCCGCGGCGCAGGACCTGTCGGACGCCGAACGGATCATCCGCGCGCAGGAATGCAGCGATGCGGGCCTCGCGTTGATGGGCGACAAGTCGTTCCTGTTCTCGGAATCGCGCCAGGCGTTCCTGATGTATGCCAAGAACGGCCGAACGTGGGCCGCGCTCCACGACCCGGTCGGGCCGCGCGAGGAGTGGCCGGGGCTGATCAGCAAGTTCATCGCGCTCGCACACGCGCACAGCGGCCGTGCGGCGTTCTACCAGGTGCGCGCCAACGCGCTGCCGCTGTATCTCGACGCGGGGCTCACGCTGATGAAGCTCGGCGAGGAAGCGCATATCGCGCTCGACCAGTTCGACCTGAAGGGTTCGAACCGGTCGCACTTGCGCTACGCGCTGCGCCGTGGCGACAAGGATGCGCTGACGGTCGAGGTGATCGCACCGCCCGACGTGCCGGCCACGTTGCCGGCTTTGCGCGACATCTCCGACGGCTGGCTCGATAGCCGCGACGCGCGCGAGAAGAGCTTCTCGGTGGCCGCGTTCCACGACGGTTATCTCGCGACGCAGTCGGTGATGCTCGTGCGGCAGGCCGACAAGCCGATCGCGTTCGTCACGTTCATGACGACCGACCTCAACACCGAGGCGACGGTCGGCGTGATGCGCCATCTTCCGGACGCGTCGCCGTACGCGATGGAATATCTGTTTACGCAGCTCGCGCTGCATCTGAAGGAAGCGGGCTTCCGCAAGCTGAGCCTAGGTATCGCGCCGTTCTCGGGGATGGGGGCGGCGAAGATGCCGTCGCCGTTGCACCGGATCGGCCTGATGGTCTGGCGCTTCGGTGGCCGTTTCTACAACTTCCGCGGCTTGCGCGCTTTCAAGAGCAAGTTTGAACCGCACTGGGAGCCGCGTTACCTCGCGGCCTCGGGCACGGTCGGCGTGTTCGTCACGCTCGCGGATCTGTCATTGCTGGCTGGAGGTCGGCGTTCATGAGTTTGAAGAAGGGAATCGCGCGGGCGGCAGCCGCCTGCGCGGGAATGATGCTGGCCGGCGCCGCGTGCGCCACGCAGCCTGCCGCCGTGAAAGCAGAAACCGTGTCGGGCGGTCGTTATGGGCCCGTCACCGTGACCAAACCCAGCGGGCCGCTGCGCGGATTCGTCGTACTGTTCTCGCGTGAGGCGGGCTGGAATGCCGCCGATCAGCAGGCGGCCGACGCGCTCGCGAAAGCCGGTGCGATGACGGTCGGCGTCGATTCGGAGCGTTACGCGACGAATCTCGCCGCGAAGCAGGAGACGTGCCACCACCTCGACGGCGACGCCGAAGCGGTCAGCCACCAGCTCGAACGCCTCGCGCAGTCGTCGCGTTATTTCACGCCGATCGTCGCGGGCGTGGGCCAGGGCGGCGCGATCGCGAAGCAGATCCTGTCGATGGCGCCGGAGAACACGATTGCCGGCGTCGTATCGGTCGATCCGGCCGCGAAGCTCGATCCGCGCTTCAAGCCGTGCCCGCCCGATCCGACGATCGTGCGCCGCGCGATGCCGGGTTTCGTCGAAACGGCGGCCGCGGGCGATTCCGCGAAGCTCGTGTCGCTCGTCACGTCGCACCTGCGGGACACCACCAGCAGCGACGAACTCGACGTGTCGGATCTGCCGCTCGTCGAGCTGCCGGCCAAGGGCGGCAGCGGCCAGCTCGCGATCGTGATCTCGGGCGACGGCGGCTGGCGCGATCTCGACAAGACGATCGCCGAGGCGCTGCAGCGCGACGGCGTGTCGGTGGTCGGCATCGACAGCCTGCGCTATTTCTGGAGCGAGAAGCCGCCGGCGCAGGTGAGCCGCGATCTCGCGCGCGTGATGCGCACCTACATGGCGCGCTGGCATGCGAATCGCGTGGCGCTGGTCGGCTACTCGTTCGGTGCCGACGTGATGCCGTTCGCGTACAACCGGCTGCCGGCCGACCTGCGCGACAAGGTCGCCGTGATGTCGCTGCTCGGCTTCGCGCCGGCCGCCGATTTCCAGATCCGCGTGACGGGCTGGCTCGGCATGCCCGCGAGCGACAAGGCGCTGAAGGTCGCGCCGGAAATCGCGAAGGTGCCGCCGCAGCTCGTGCAGTGCTTCTATGGCGCGGAGGAGAAGGACACGATGTGTCCGGCGCTCGCGAACACGGGCGCCGATGTGATCAAGACGCAGGGCGATCACCACTTCGGCCGCGACTACATCGCGCTCGAGAAGAAGATTCTCGGCGCGTTCGGCAAGCCGGTGGCGGCACGCTGAACGCCGGCGCCCGCTTCGCGGCGGGCGCCGGCCGGACCTTTCCGGTTCTTCGTACGGGCGGCCAGCGTGCCGCCCGTTTCATTTTGCGGCGGGCGTTTCCGCGTTCTGCTGTGGCATCTTTGTTCTCGCATCGCGCTGATAGAAGCCGGGGAACCGGTCGAGTTGCCGCCGTGCGGCCGTGATGTCCGTGCCGTCGCCGAGCACCGCGCTCGAGAACCCCGTGCGTTCCATCAGCAGCAACTGGTCGACCAGCACCTCGCCGGTCGCGCGCAGGTCGCCGGTGAAGCCGTAGCGCTTGCGCAGCAGGTACGCCTGGCTGTATGCGCGGCCGTCGGTGAACGACGGGAACTGCAGGTCGATGCGCGTGACTTGCGCGATCCGCCCGGCGAGCAGCGGCAATTCCTCGTCGTTGCCGATCGTCAGCATCGTGTCGTCGTGCGGCTGCGTGTCGCGGGCGTGTTCGGCCGGCGTCAGCAGGCGGATGCGCGCGTGTGCGTTCGAAGCTTGCTGGTTCATGCGGGCTCCACCTGATGGCGCGCGTCGTTCGCGGCGGCCTTGAAGGGTTCCGTGCCGATGCGGCGGACGGTGTCGATGAACCGTTCGCTGCGGCCGTCGTTGTCGATCCGTGCGTCGAGGTACGCGTTGACGATCGCTTCGACGACATCGACGATCTCGTCCGCCGAAAACGACGGGCCGATCACCTTGCCCGGCCGTGCCGGGCCGCTCGCGGTCGAGCCGTCCGAGCCGCCGAGCGTGACCTGGTACCACTCGGCGCCGTCCTTGTCGACGCCGAGGATGCCGAGGTGGCCGCTGTGATGATGGCCGCACGAGTTGATGCAGCCGCTGATGTGCAGGTCGATGTCGCCGACGTCGTGCAGCATGTCGAGATCCTGGAAGCGCTCGGCGATCGCATCGGCGATCGGGATCGAGCGTGCGTTCGCCAGCGCGCAGAAGTCACCGCCCGGGCACGCGATCATGTCCGTCAGGAGTCCGACGTTCGCGCTGGCGAGCCCGATCGCGCGGGCGTTTTCCCACAGCGGGAACAGGTCGTCGACATGCACCCACGGCAGCACGACGTTCTGCGTATGCGTGACGCGCGCCTCGCCGGCCGAGAAACGGTCGGCGAGATCGGCGAGCGCGTCGAGCTGGTCCGGCGATGCGTCGCCCGGTGCCTGCAGGCGGCGCTTGAACGACAGCGTGACGATGCGCAGCGCCGGGTCGCGGTGATCGGCGACATTGCGTGCGAGCCAGCGCGCGAAGGCCGGATGGTGTGCCGCCTGGGCCGACACGCGCAGGTTCGCGTCGCGCAGGCTGACCGCGCGCGGCTTGAGGCGCGGCGCGACGAACGACGCGGCGACGCGGTCGAACTCGACCTGGGCGATCGTGTGCAGCCCGCCGTCGTGTTCGACGATCTGGCGGAACTCTTCCTCGACGTCGTCGATGTAGCGCTGCCCCTCGGTCTTCACGAGGATCTTGATGCGCGCCTTGTACTTGTTGTCGCGCCGTCCGTAGCGGTTGTACACGCGGACGATCGCCTCGATGTAGTTCATCACGTGCTGCCAGGGCAGGAACGCGCGCAGCAGCGTCGCGATCGTCGGCGTGCGGCCCATTCCGCCGCCGACGCTCACGCGAAAGCCGAGTGCGCCCGTGTCGTCGCGCACGAGCTTGAGGCCGACGTCGTGCCAGTCGGTCGCGGCGCGATCCTCGGCCGCCCCGGTGATCGCGATCTTGAACTTGCGCGGCAGGAACGCGAATTCGGGGTGCAGCGTCGTCCACTGGCGCATCACTTCGGCGAACGGGCGCGGATCGGCGATCTCGTCCGGCGCGACGCCGGCGCGCTCGTCGCACGAGATATTGCGGATGCAGTTGCCGCTCGTCTGGATGCCGTGCATGTCGACGGTCGCGAGCAGGTCCATCACGTCGGCGGCCTTCGTGAGCGGAATCCAGTTGAATTGCACGTTGGTGCGCGTCGTGAAGTGCGCGCTGCGGGTCGGCAGGCGCATCGTGCCGAGCAGGGCCTGCGCGTCGCATGCGGCGCGGTAGGTGGCATCGTCGGGCACATCGTAGTCGCGCGCGATCCGCGCGAGCACGCGCAGCTGCGCGCTGGACAGTTCGCCATAGGGCACGGCCACGCGCAGCATCGGCGCGTGGCGCTGCACGTACCAGCCGTTCTGCAGGCGCAGCGGCCGGAACGCGTCTTCGCTCAGCGTGCCGAGCTGCCAGCGCTCGAGCTGGTCGCGAAACTGGGCTGCGCGGCTGTGCACGAGCGCCCGGTCGAAAACGGTATATCGATACATGACGTGATACGCGAGAGGAGCCGCGGCGCGATGCGGGCGGCTCGAGGGGACGTTGCGACGGGTGTCAGGCAACCGGAGACAGCGTAGGGAACGCGGGGCGGCGGGACAAGCAGCAGATCGGGACGAAAAGGGCGCAGCAGATGGCCGGCGAGAGGCCGGTGCAGGCCGGCGCGGGCCGGGCATGCGTGCATGCCCGCGACGGGTGCTTACGCGTCGGCGTCGACGACGAGCGCCGGATCGAGCGCGCGGATGCGCTGGTCGATGAAGTAGCCGCCGCCTTCCTGGTAGCGCAGGAACAAGCGACCGCACGAGCGGCAGCGGCTCACGGTGCAGCGGTTGTACGGGAAATGGCGCAGTGCGATCGGCGCGTCGTCCGACGCGTAGCGCGTGCCGGCCGGATGATATTCGGCGTAGGTCGGCTCAGCCTCGCCGGGCGGCGTGAGCGTGGCGACTTCGGTCAGTTGCGCGTCCTGCAGCGACAGCGGCAAGGTCGTCCATCCGGCGAGCGGCGTTTTCGTGCAGGTGCACGGCTGCGTGACGTGCGCTGCTTCGGTGGCCAGTTTCAACAGCGCGTCGTGATCGAGGTAGGGCAGTTGACTCATGGGAAATCATGAAGAGGCGGCGGGATCAGCACTGTAACCCGCGCACCGGTTGCATGCATGGTCGTGACGCAGGCGGCGCACCGTGGGCGCTTCAATCGCCCTTGCGGACCGACGGCTGCGCGACCAGCTCGCCGAGCACGCGGATCGCGCGTTCGATGTCGCGGCTCCACGGATGGCCGAAGTTCACGCGCACGCAACGTTCGAAGCCGTGCGCGGCCGAAAACAGCGGCCCCGGCGCGAAACTGATTCCGCGTGCGATCGCCTGGCGATGCAGCTCCATCGCGTCGATCGCGTCGGGAAACGCGAGCCACAGAAAATAGCCGCCGTCGGGCCGCACCCACTCGACGCCGGCCGGCAGCCAGCGGCGCAGCGCGTCGTCCATCCGGTCGAACTGCGTGTGCAGCGCGCCGCGCAGCTTGCGCAAGTGCCGGTCGTAGCCGCCGTGCTCGAGATAGTTCGCGATGCCGGCCTGCGCGGGAATGCTGGCCGACAGCGTCGTCATCAGCTTGAGCCGCTGCACCTTCTCCGCGAACCGGCCGGCGGCGGCCCAGCCGATCCGGTAGCCGGGCGCGAGCGTCTTCGAGAACGAGCTGCAGTGCATCACGAGGCCGTGCCGATCGAACGCGCGCGCGGGCAGCGGGTAGTCGGGGCCGAAATGCAGCTCGCCGTATACGTCGTCCTCGATCAGCGGCACGTCGCGCGCGGCGAGCATTTCGACGAGCGCACGCTTTTTTTCGGTGGACAGCGTGACGCCGGTCGGATTCTGGAAATTGGTCATGAACCAGCACGCGCGAATGTCGTGCCGGTCGAGCGCGTTCGCGAGCGCATCGAGATCGAGGCCCGTGCGCGGATCGACGGGAATCTCGACCGCGCGCAGGTCGAGCCGTTCGATCGCCTGCAGCGCCGCATAGAAGCCGGGCGCTTCGACGGCCACGACGTCGCCGGGCCGCGTGACGGCCATCAGGCACAGGTTCAGCGCTTCGAGCGCGCCGTTCGTGACGACGATCTCGTCGATGGGCTGCGAGATGCCCGTCGCGAGATAGCGCCGGGCGATCTGCTGGCGCAGCGCCTCGTTGCCGGGCGGCAGGTCGACGACCGTGCTCCACGGGCTGACGAGCCGCGTGGCCTGCGCGAGCGATTTCGCGAGGCGAGGCAACGGAAACAGTTGCGGCGAAGGGAATGCGGAGCCGAGCGGCACGATGCCGGGCTGCGTGGCCGCGTCGAGGACGGAGAACACGAGGCTGCTGATGTCGACCTTGCGTGTGGCGCCGGCCCGTTTCGCGCGGCGCGTGGGTGCCGGGCCTGCCTCCGGCGTTGCGCCGGGCGCGACGTAGTAGCCCGAGCGTTCGCGCGCGCGGATCAGCCCCCACTGTTCGAGCAGGTAGTACGCGCGAAACACCGTCGACTGGCTCACGCCGTGCTGCGCGATGATCTGCCGCAGCGACGGCAGGCGCGTGCCGACGGCGAGGTTGCCGTTGCGGATGTCGTCGGCGATCGTGTGGGCGAGGGTTTCGTAGCGTTTCATCGGCGAGGGTGGTGCGCGCCGTCGCCACGCGCGGGCCGGACTGGCGCCGCGCCGGCGGGCGCGGCTCATTGTCCGATGCGCGGCCCGAAAAGGAAAGTGCACGCGTGTCGACCGCGCGTTCCTGCCGCGTCAGGCCGCGTTCGGTTCCACGTTCCGCCGGTTCGCACCGCCGCGCAGCGGCGGCAGCGGCTCGACCTTGCCGACGATGAACAGGTACGACAGCGCGCCGACCACGCACAACGCACCGGCCACCGCGAGCGGCACGACGAACGAGCCCTTCGTGATCGACAGCATCACGCCCGTGAACGTCGTGATGAAGATACCCGCGAGATTGCCCGCGAAATTCTGGATGCCGCCGAGCGACGCGACATGCGCCGGGGTCGGCGCGACTTCACCCACGAGCGTCCATACGTTGGCGCCCGCGAACGACAGGCTGGCATACGCGAGCGCGAACAGCGCAAGGCACGCCCAGACGTTCTCGACGAAGGCCGACAGCGCGATCGACGAAGACAGCAGCATCCCGAGCACGAGGCAGGTCTTGCGCGCGGCAGTCGCGCTCCAGCCGCGGCGGAACAGGCTGTCGGACACGTAGCCGCCGAGCCAGCCGCCCGGAATCGCGAGCAGCGCGGGCAGCATGCCCCACGTGCCGAGCGACGCGAGCGAGAAGCCGCGCGACTGCAGCAGGTAGCTCGGGAACCACGTGATGAAGAAGTAGATCGCGAAGTTCAGGCAGAACAGGCCGATCATCATGCCCCACACGGTGCGATAGCGGAACAGGTCGAGCCACGACACCTTCGGGCCGTCGGTTGCGGCCGCAACGGCCGGCGCGCCGCGTTGCGCGAGCAGGGCATCGACGGCGTCAGGCGCGATCGCGCGATAGCGTTCCGGGTCGCGATAGACGAACCACCACGCCAGCGCCCACACGATGCCGATGCCGCCCGTGATCACGAACGACCCGCGCCAGCCGACGATCGAGATCAGCCATGCGACGAGCGGCAGCGACAGCGCGGAGCCGACGCGCGAGCCGCTGTCGAAGATGCTGCTCGCGAGCCCACGTTCGCTGCGCGGGAACCAGTTGAACGCGACCTTCGCGAACGACGGGATCGCGGCCGCTTCGCCGACGCCGAGCATCAGCCGCACGCCGACGAGCTGCGCGAGGCCGCGCGCGGCGCCCGTCGCGACGGTGAACGCCGACCACCAGCCGACCGCGAGCGCGAGGCTCACGCGCACGCCGACCTTGTCGATGAACCAGCCGGCCGGCAACTGCAGGAACGCGTAGGTCCAGAAGAACGCGCTCAGCACGAGCCCCATGCCGACCGCGTCGAGGCCGAGGTCGGCGCGGATGCTGGGCGCCGCGATCGCGAGGTTCGCGCGATCGATGAAGTTGATGACGTTGGCCAGGAAGCACATCAGGATCATGGCCCATCGGATGCGTGGCATGCGGTGTCTCCGCGCGGAATGTCGTGACGGGCGGCCGGCGATCCGCTGCGCCGGCCGCCTCGATGGGCGGCTTATCGGGTGACTGGCGACGGCGTGCGGTCGAACTTCGCGAGCGCTTCCCACAGGCCGTTCAGGTAGACCGCGCCGAGCGCGCGGTCATAGAGGCCGTAACCGGGCTTGCCCGTCTCGCCCCAGATCATGCGGCCGTGGTCGGGGCGCACGTAGCCGGTGAAGCCGGTGTCGTGGTACGCCTTCACGATCGCGGCGATGTCGAGCGAACCGCAGCTCGACAGATGCGCCGTTTCCTCGAAATCGCCGTTCGCGTCGACCTTCACGTTGCGGATATGCGCGAAGTGGATGCGACCCATCGCGCCGAATTCGCGCACGAGCGCCTCGACGTCGTTCTGCGGGCCCGCGCCGAGCGAACCCGAGCACAGCGTCAGCCCGTTCGCGGGCGTGTCGACGATGCGCACGATCCGCGCGAGATCGTCGCGGTTCTTCACGATGCGCGGCAGCCCGAAGATCGGGCGCGGCGGATCGTCGGGGTGGATCGCCATCTTCACGCCGGCTTCCTCGGCGACCGGGACGATCGCCTTCAGGAAGTATTCGAGGTTCGCCCACAGCGCCGCTTCGTCGACGTCGCGATACTCGGCGAGCAACGCCTGCAACTGTTCGGGCTGGTAGCTCGAATCCCAGCCCGGCAGCGCGATGCCGTCGTCCGGATCGATCCGGTCGACCGCGTCGGTGCTGAACGCGAGGCAGGTCGAGCCGTCGTCGAGCGTCTTCGACAGCTCGGTGCGCGTCCAGTCGAAGACAGGCATGAAGTTGTAGCAGATGACGCGCACGCCGGCCGCGCCGAGGTGGCGAATCGTCTGACGGTAGTTGTCGATCAGGCGGTCGCGGCCCGGCTTGCCGAGCTTGATGTCCTCGTGCACCGGCACCGATTCGACGACTTCGAACTGCAGGCCGGCGCGTTCGATCGTCGCCTTCAGCGCGTCGATCTTGTCCACGGGCCAGACTTCGCCCACCGGTTCGTCGTAGATCGCCGACACGATATGCGTGACGCCCGGGATCTGGCGGATGTATTGCAGCGAGACCGGATCGGACTCGCCGTACCAACGGAAAGACATCTTCACTGGAGCGGCTCCTGGCTGGCGGTTGATGCATCGGGCGGACGGGCGGCGGCGTGCCGGACCGTCTCCGGTGTGCGGATTATGATTGGTATGCCAGTTATGCGGGATAGTGGTTTACCAGTTGTCGGGATCGCAACCGGTGGCATGACGCTTCGGCGCGCACCCCGGCGCGCCGGCCAATACGTCGAACCGGACGCTGGCCGAAATTGGTGTACCATTTTGCCGATCCGGCGCCGCGACGGCGACGGCCAGCCTGTTGCGAGCCTTTCGATGACCGATCTTTCCAGCCAGCCAGCCAGCCGCGATACCGATGCCGCGGACCGCTCCTATATCGGCCTCGCGCGGCAGATTCACGCGATGGTGGCCGCCGGTGCGTTCGAGGCCGGCGCGCGGCTGCCGTCCGAGCGCAGCCTGGCCGACCAGTTCGGCGTGAGCCGCACGCAGGTGCGCGAGGCGATCATCGCGCTCGAGGTGCAGGGGATCGTCGAGGTGCGGATCGGTTCGGGCATCTACGTATCGGCGGCCGATGCCGCGCGGCCGGTGACGTTCGAGGTGCCGCGCGGCCCCGGGCCGATCGAGACGCTGCGCGCACGCGGATTGATCGAGGCGGAAGTCGCCGCGCTCGCGGCGACCGAACGCAAGGATGCGGATCTCGACCGGCTGTTCTTCTCGCTGACGACGATGCGCGAACAGATGGACGACAAGGCCGCGTACGACGCGGCCGATCGCCAGTTCCACCTGCGCATCGCGGAGTCGACCGGCAACACGGTGCTGCTGCACATGGTCACCGCGATGTGGGACTGCGCGCGCAGCGATCCGCTGTGGGACAAGATCGAGGAGCACTTTCACTCGAGCGCGCTGCGCGAGGCATCGCAGGAGGATCACCAGCGGATCTTCGCGGCGATCATGGCGCGCGACGCGGCGGCTGCACGCGAGGCGATGGGCGCACACCTGTCGCGCGTGATCGCGGAATTCACGCAGGCGTGGCGCTGACGTTCGTTCCGGTCGACGGAAACGGCCCGCCGTAACGGCACCGGCATGCGGCGTCGCTGATGGCGCGCGGGCGCCGTATACGGCTTCTTCCAATTGCGCGACCGTAGGTTTTATGGTCTTGTTGCGTGATATCGCATCGACTCGAAAAAGGACAGTCGAATGCAGCGGGGCGATTCACGCGGGGTCCGATTGATCAGGGGAATCGGCGCACGTACACGCGTACGTATCGCCGTGCGCAGGCTGCTCATCATTTTGACGGCAGGCTTACTTGCCGCTGCGCTGCCGGTGCTCGCCGCCTCTCCCGAAACCGTCAACGACAACGTGCTGCGCGTGCTCGCATGGCCCGGTTATGCGGACAGCGATGTCGTCAGCGCGTTCGAGGCGCAATTTCACGTACGCGTCGAAGTGACGTTCGTCGACTCCGACGAAGCGTTGTGGACGCGGATGCACAGCGCGGCGCCGCCGCCGTACGACGTGCTGGCCGCAAACACGGCCGAGATCCAGCGCTACGCGCACGAACGTCTGCTCGCGCCGATCGACCTGTCGCGCATCCCGAACCGGCGGCGGCAGTTGCCGAACTTCCAGCAGCTCGCGACGATCGACGGGCTCGTGGAAGAGGGGGCTGCCTATGCGATCCCGTTTACGTATTCGTCGATGGGGCTGATCTACGACCGCAAGCAGGTTTCCGCCGTGCCGCGTTCGATGCGGGAGCTGTGGAATCCGCGCTACCGCGGCAAGGTGCTCGACTTCAACAGCGCTCAGCACAATTTTTCGTTCACGGCGCTGGCGCTCGGCTATCCCGATCCGTTCCGCCTGTCGCCCGCGCAGACGCTCGCCGTCGCGCACAAGCTGATCGACCTGCGCCGCAACCTGCTGACGTACTACACGCTTCCTGAAGAGGCGACCGCGCTGTTCGTCCAGCATCGCGCGGCGCTGATGTTCGGCAATTACGGCACGCAGCAGGTGGAACTGCTGCGGCGCGCCGGCGCGGACGTCGGCTACGTGATCCCGGACGAAGGTGCGCTCGCGTGGCTCGACTGCTGGGCCGTCACGCGCGGCGCGCAGCATCCCGAGCTCGCGTTCGCATGGATCAACTACATGCTCGAACCGGCGATCGGTGCGCTGCTGACCGAACGCCAGGGCCTCGCGAACACGTTCGCGCCGCCGCCGGGCCTCGACACCGGGCACCAGCATCTCGTCTGGCTCCAGCCCGTCGAGGACATCGCGCGGCGCGAATCGCTGTGGAGCCGCATCGTGTCGGGCGACCGTCCGGAGCGGTTCGGAAAATGATCCGGCTCGGGCTCACATCGAAACTGTCGGTGCTGTTCGCGTGCATCGGCGTGATCGCGTCCGGCACGACCGGCTATTACGCGTATCGCGCGAACCGCGCGATGCTCGTGCAGGAGGCACAGCACAGCCTGCTGATGTCGACGCAACTGCTCGGGCAACGCTTCACCACCGCGCTGTCCGACGTTGCGGACGATGCGCTCGTGCTCGCGCAGATGCCGTCGTGCGCGCTGGTCTCGGGCGGCGACAACCGGGATGGCGCGGCACGCGCGCGGCTCGAGCAGGTGTTCTACAGCTTCATGAGAAATCACCCGGAATACCTGCAGGTTCGCCTGATCGCGCGCGGGGATTTCGGGCTCGAACGCATTCGCGTCGATCGCGATGCGCACGGCATCGTCGTGCTGCCGGACAGCGCGTTCCAGGAGAAAGGACAGTTTTCCTACGTATTCGATACGCTCGCGACGGCACCGGGTCATATTTACCTGTCGCCGATCGTGATCAACCACGAGACGGGAACGCACGCGGCCGAGGGGCTGCCGATCCTGCGCGTGGGCACGCCGGTCGTCGACGGGTCGGGCCAGACGGTCGGCGCACTCGTCGTCGATGTCGAACTGTCGCGCGTGTTCGACCGGCTCGAGCGCGATCTGCCGGAAGACTACGCGGTGTATCTCGCGAACGAGTGGGGCGACTTCCTCGTGCACCCCGATCCGTCGCAGACGTTCGGCTTCGATCGCGGGCGGCGCGTGCTGATGCAGGACCGCTTCGCCGTCACGCGCGCGCTGTTCGACAGCGCCCGCACGAACGTTACCCTCAACGGCCTGACCGATCCCGCCGATGCGCCGGGGCAGATGTTCGCGTTCGCGCGCACGCCGTTCGGGCACGACGAGGGCAACCGCTTCGTCGTGCTCGGGATGGGGCGTCCGCTGGCCGACGTGCTGGTGCCGGCCGGCGTGCTCGGCGAGCGGATCATCCGGATGGTGCTCGTGTCGAGCCTGATGGCGGTCATTCTCGCGATCCTGTTCGCGCGTGCGATCACGCGGCCGCTGCAGACGCTCGCGCGCGCGGCGACGCACGTGTTCGACGATCCGGCCACCGAGCAGCTGCCGGTCGGGCGCGCCGACGAGATCGGCGTGCTCGCGCGTTGTTTCGACAGCATGCGTGTCGAGATCCGCACGCAGGTCGCGATGCTGCGCGCGAAGCAGCGGGAGCTCACGCACCTCGCCGGCCACGATGCGCTGACCGCGCTGCCGAACCGCCTGCTGTTCATGGAGCAGCTCGACGCCGCGATCCGGCGGGCGGCCGCGATGCATGAAGGGCTGGCCGTGATGTTCGTCGATCTCGACCGCTTCAAGCAGATCAACGACCAGCACGGGCACTCGGCCGGCGACCGCGCGCTCGTCGCGGTCGCCAAGCGGTTGAGCCTCGTCCTGCGCGGCGGCGACATGGTCGCGCGGCTCGGCGGCGACGAATTCATCGTGCTGATTGCGGACGTGCGCTCACCGGCGGTGATCGGCGACGTCGCGTCGCGCATCCAGCTCGTGATGGCTGAAGAACTGGAGTTCGGTGATCGGCGCATGGCCGTCGGCGCGAGCATCGGCGTCAGCGAGTTTCCGGCCGACGGCGCGTCCGCCGAGGAACTGCTCGTCAAGGCCGACGCGGCGATGTACGCGGCGAAGGCGTCTGCGCAATGCGCATACGTGCGCTACCAGGAGCTGGTCGGCAGCGGGCGTGCCGCCGGCGGCGGGGCGGATGAAGCGGCCGGCCGCGTCGCGTCGGGCGGAAGCCGGTGACGGCCGGCCGCACGATACGTGCGATGCAAACGCAACGAGCCCGTCGCGGGACGGGCTCGTTGATGGTGCGGGCTGCGCGCGAAGGCGCGCGGCGGCAGGCTTAGTGGCCGAAGTAGACCGAGTCGCGCGGGTTCTGCACCTTGACGGCCGGTGCGCCGCCCTGGACGGTCGCGGCCGGTTGCGCACCGTAGCCGCTGTTGTCGGCGCCGCGCACGCGGGCTTGCGCGGCTTCGATGTCGGCCGGGTAGTGCGGGCTCGCCTGGCTCGGCTTGTAGCCGGCTTGTTCGAGCTGAATCAGTTCGTTCTTCACTTGCGCGCGGGTCACGGTGCTTTGGGCGAATGCGCCGAACGAAGCGGACAGGGCGACAGCGGCAACGACTGCGGAAACGAGCGGTTTCATGATGACCTCCGATGTTTATTGGCTTTCCGCGTTCGACACCATGTCGTAAGCGGTTGATTACATCGTAGGCGCCGGTCGACCTAGGGTAAACGTGAGTTTTGGTGAAAGATCGTTGTCGCTGGAGTAATAATTCCGGAATATACGCGTTCCGTCCCTATTCGATGTTGCTGGATTTGCAAGGGAGCGGAGCGAATGCGCGCGACGCGGACGGCGTACGCGGACGGGTGCCGGGTGGCGAAGGCGCGGGTGGAGAGGCGGCGGAAGGGTTGCGTTGCCGACGGGTCAGACGTCGTCGTCGATTTCCTTGCGTTCCCGGCGTTCCTCGTTGCCGCGGCGCGCGCGCAGGCGCTGGCGCGACAGCACGGCGATCACCTGCTGGGTCGGCGCGCCGGACGGCAGTTCGTTGCGGATGCGATCGGGCACCATGGGCAGGCCCGCGCGCTGCCGGCGCAGCGCCTTGGCGATTGCCCGGCGGCATTCGTCACCGTGGCAATCCCATTCATCGCGGATTCTCTGGCAATAACGGCATTGTTCCATCCGGACCTTCACCATTTCCTTTGTTCGTTAATAATCAACAACTTAACGAGCGATGGAAGTGGATTTTTCGACCTCAGCGTTTGTTCCGTGGCAGGCCAGTGTACCAAAGTGGATGAAGACGGACATACGCCGCTCACAGCCTCACATTTTAGGATACGTCTAGGGGCGGCATCGCGGTTCGGCGCGGTACACTTCAAACTCCCACAGTCCCCGCAAGAAGGGCTTCCATGGCGTTCTACGGTCAGTTTTTTGGCGTATTCCGGTCAGTTGGTCCCACTGGCACGCCGCAAGACACTCAATTTATTCTGAACGTCGACCGCAATCGTCAAGATCGCGGGATTGTTCTCGTTGCCCGGCCGAGTAGTGGCGCTAAGCCATACGGTATCGGAGTGAGAATTGAGTCGGTATTTCCTGAATTTGTCGCGCGTGCTGAATCGTTCTATCAGCGTAACGACCAGGGGGTCCCGTGCTTAGTGCCGTTTCCTGTCCAAGACTATCAGCCGATATACGCGGAACTTCGCGGGAAATTCGATGAAAAAAATTGCCGGTTCATGGGCGAGTGGAAAATCAGTGATGGGAGAAACGGGATTGCAGGATTTGGTCTTGTCGAAACCGAACATGGACTAGGCGAAGTACCAGTGTGTCAAACATGGAATGATTATAAATTTTGGGCCACAAATGTTCGAGGCGACGAAAAGTGTCCGGCAGCATTTCGTGGTCAATCAGATAACCGGTGGAAACTCGAATCCTCTTTTCATCGTTCTGGCAGAAATGATCTCTGGTACTACAATGCACATGCGGTCACGCAACTTCATCAACAATTGGAGTCAACATCCCTAACCTTGGATCGGTCTCGCCCCGGTGATTTTGCTCGACTCATCGCCATTGCTCAGCATCATGGATTTCCTACGCCTCTTCTAGATTGGACGCTTTCTCCGTATATCGCGGCATATTTCGCATTTTCCGATGCGCTCGAAAAATTAGAAAATTCTGATGCGACGCACGTTAGGGTGTATGCGCTAACAAAAAATTTCGCGACAAAATATTCGCCTCCAATTGTGGGATTGACGGAATTAGAGGCTGGGATTGCATATATTCACATATCTTCACGCGATAATCCACGTCTGCTGGCACAACAAGGTGTTTTTACGTTATCCACCGTCAAAGACATCGAGCGCTATCTTACTGCTAGGGTAGTGACGCCGAACAACGACTTTCTGTTGGCTGTTGACATTCCGGTGAGTGAGACTAAGGCTGCGCTCAGCGACTTAGCTTACATGGGTATCACCCCAGCCACATTATTTCCAGGAATTGATGGAATTTGTAAACGTCTCAAGCAACAAATGCTGATAGGGCAGATTTAGCAGGCACCGCAGTGACTGCGGCAGTAGTTTTTTGTCGTCTCTAGGGGCGGGAGAAAAGAACAAATCCCGCCGTACGCGAACTGATACGTATTCCCCAAAGTCAAGGACGCCGGCCTGAGTGGATCACGCGCCGGGTGCGGCATCGGCGAGCGCTTTCGCATGCGACTGGAAGCGGCGATGTTCTTCCGGCGGCACGAGCGAGCCGCCCGTCGCCCAGATGACGTGCGTCGCTTGGCGCAGGTCGATCGTATGGCGATGCACGTAGTCCTTTCCGGCCGGAGAGTGCGCCAGCCAGCCGGGGCCGCCGACGGCAGCGGCGGCCGACGGCTCGAGTTCCACGCCCGTCGCGCGCCGGACCGCGAGCAACTGCGCGTAAAGCTGCGCGTCGCTGACGGTGAAGACGCCCGACAGCTGGGACGCCATCAGCGGGCTGACGAGGTGCGACGCCTGCGCGACTGCCAGGCCATCGGCCTCGGTCCGGTTGTCGAGTCCCGCGTCGTAGACGGAGACGGGCTTCCCGGGGCCGGCGGCCAGCTGGACCAGCATGCACGGCGAAGCGACGGGTTCCGCGAAAAAGCAATGCACGTGCTCGCCGAATAGCGCCTTGAGGCCATAGGCGATCCCGCCCGGCGCGCCGCCGACGCCGCACGGGACATGGACGAAGAGCGGATGCGCGGCATCCACGGCGCGGCCTGCCCCGGCGAGCTGCGCGGCGAGATGCCGGGCACTGGCCGCGTAGCCGAGGAACAGCATCAGCGAGCCTTCGTCGTCGACGAAGTGGCTGCGCGGCTGATGGCGTGCCTGCGCGCGTCCCGCCGCGACGGCTTGCGCGTAGTCGCCGTCATGTTCGATCACGCGAACGCCGCGTGCTCTCAAGCGCGCCTTCTTCCACGGCTTCGCGTCGGTCGACATGTGGACGACCGACTCGAACCCAAGCGCGGCGGCCATCACGCCGATGCTCAGGCCGAGATTGCCGGTGCTGCCCACGATGACGGTGTGCGCGGCAAACAGTTCGCGTGCGGCGGTCGATGCGAGGAGCCGCCGGTCGCCCGCGGGTTCGAGCAGGCCATGTTCGATCGCGATCGACTCCGCGAGCGCGAGCACTTCATGAAAGCCGCCGCGCGCCTTGATCGAGCCGGCGACCGGCAGTGCGTCGTCGCGCTTGATGAACCACGCGCCGTGTTCGTCTGCCGGGAGCGACAGGCTGCGCTGCAGGCTGTCTGCCGGCATCAGCGGCGATTCGATTTTTCCCGCGCTCGCCGCGAGTTCGGGAAACAGCTCGGCCATCAGCGGTTCGCAGCGCGCCAGCCGCGCTTCGGCCATCGCAATGGCGTCGATCGCCGGTGCGTCGTGCGGCAGCGGGCTGCCGGCGTGGGGGTTCAGCCACAGCAGCGGGTGGCGCGATTGCAGCTTGGCTAATAGATCGGAAGGCTGGAGCGTGAAGGTCATGGATCGGTCTTGCGTCGGATGAGCGGCGAATCAGGCTTGAATGCTACGATTCGAACCGGTTGCGCAAAAGCGCTGATTTCTAATGGCTACATTAGCCTGACTTATAACGATGCGACTCGATGGTTCGATCCTTGGTGCGTTGCTGTGCTTTGAAACAGCCGGCCGGTTGCTGAGCTTCACGAAGACGGCGCAGGCGTTCAACCTGACGCAAAGCGCCGTGAGCCAGCAGATCCGGAATCTGGAGGACCGGCTGGGTTACCCGCTGTTCGTGCGTCAGGCGCGCGGGCTGAAGTTGACCGAGAAGGGCGCGACCCTGCTCGGAACGATGTCGAGTGCGTTCGGCGACATCCATCGCACGCTTCAGGCGCTCGGCATGCCGGACGCGCCGCTGCAGGTGAGCTGTCTGCCGTCGCTCGCGCTGCAATGGCTGATGCCGCGCCTGTCCGAATTTCACCGGCTGCAACCGGACGTGCCGGTTCGCGTGAAGGCCGAGTTTCAGGTGCTGGATCGTCAGGCCATGGAGACCGACGACATCGACGTGGCGGTGCGCTACGACCCGGTGCAATACGGGCGCCTGCATGCCGAGGCCATCCTCGACGAAATCCTGTTTCCGGTTGCCACGCCCACGTTTCTGGCGCAGCATCCGTCCTTTGCCGGCGGGGAGTCGCTGGATGGCGTCGTTCTGCTGCACGACGCGGCTCCGTGGGGCGGCGCACCCGAGTTCGTGGAGTGGCGGACGTGGCTGGAGGCGGTTCGTCCCGCGTGGATGGCGCATCTTGACGGCCCGCAGTTCAATTTCTCCAGCCTGGCAATCACGGCTGCGCTGAACCATCAGGGCGTCGCGATGGGGCGCGCCGCGCTGGTACACGACGAGATCGCGAGCGGACGGCTCGTGGATGTATTCGGCAGGCACGTGCGTGCGCCGGCGCGCTACATGCTGTTGTCACGCAATCCCGACGATCCGCGCACCACGGTTTTTTCGGACTGGCTCAAGGCCGAGTGCGCACGCTTCGAGGCGGCTCGGTCACGCCTGCTTTCGAACGGAAGCCGGCACGGGTAGCCGAAGCTGCCGGATGGCTGCGTCGGAGTGCGAAGTAGTTGAGAAACGAGTGCCGCCGCACACTACGATTTCCCGTCCGTCTCCATACGGAATGCTTGCGCACGGACGCGGCTGGCGAGCGTTACTTGAGTTGCCAGATACCCCAGATGGCGATCAACAGGCCAAGGCCGAATCCGCAGCCGAGCAACACGTAGGTTTCCATTGCAGGTCTCTGAAAGCGTGGCAGCGCCGATGCGGACATCGGCGTGCGAGCAGGACAGTCGGTGACGTATCGTTCGCGTCGTCGGGCGCGGCGATACGCCGGGTCCGCGAATACTACGCTCGGCAGCTTTCAGAACGCATGCGGGATCGATGGCAATCCGCCGCCCGTCATTGCTTGACCGCGTGCGTGTTGTCCAGTTGGGTAACGTGCGATCCGCCGTGCCGGAACACGCCCGATTTCCAGATCATCTGCGATGCCGCGACGAGCACGAAGAGCAGCACGACTATCCTGAAGCTGCGGGGCGACATCTTGTCCCGCAACGGGCGGACGAGCCACATGCCGGCAATGGCCGGCAGGCTGGCCGCCGCCGAGATCGCGAGGTCGGCGGCGCTCGCGTGCGCGGCGCCGCTGAACGTCGTGAGCAGCGTGACGATCGACACCACGAGGATGATCGCGATCTGCTTCGTGAAGGCGCGCCCGGTCGCGCCGGACGAAATCAGGTAGGTGGCGAGCAGCGGGCCGGGAACCGACGCGATGCTTTCCATCAGCGCGGCGCCGAAGCCGAGTGCGAAGCCGACGGGCTTCTGCCATGCGGGAGGCAGGTTGAGCTTCGGCGCGGCGAGCATCAGCGTCGCGGCGACGATCAGCAGTGCGCCGGACGCCGCCTGCGCATGACCCGGATTGAGCGAGAGCAGGATCGCGACACCGACGATATTGCCGATCACGGTGCCCGCGATCGGCGCGGCGATCCTGCGTGCCGTGGCCAGCACCTGGCCGCCTTCCAGCGCCTGCGGAATGTTGCCGAGGATGATCGGCATCGACAGCAGCAGCACCGCATGCCGGATCGGCAGGAACTGGCTGAGTATCGGCATCGCGATCAACGGCACGCCGATGCCCGTGATCCCCTTGGCCATGCCGCCCAGCAGCAGCGCGACGGCGATACCGGCCAGATCGAACGCGCCGAGCCCCTGCAGGCTGGAAACCAGCACACCTTCAGTCAGATTGAAATGCATCATGGATTGGCTTGTCGCGGCATATCCGGCAGCGAGCGCTGTCGAAGGTGCCCGTTGCGGCGCGTGCGTGTTGCACGCATGTGTTCTGGATCGGCTTGACCGGGCGTCGATTGCACGGCGCCGCACCGCTGCGCGGCCGGGTGCGCAGGCAATCGACGCGCGGTTCGAGGATGCATCTTACCCGAGCGTTGCGGAGGGCATTCGGCGCGAGGCGCGGCATGCCGCCGGTATCGTCGGCGCGATCAGGTACGAGGTTCAATATAATTCATGACCATGTGTCGCCTCATGCGCGATATGCATTCACTGGAACAAGGAGACCCGATGACGCTTGCGCAGTTGCAGGCCCTGGCGGCCGTGGTCGAACTCGGCTCGCTCACGGCCGCGGCCGACCGGCTGAGCCGCAGTCAATCCGCGATCAGTCATGCGCTGACCGAGCTGGAAGACATCACGGAGGTCAAGCTGCTCTGGCGCGACCGGCAGCCGGTCGTCCTGACGGCGGCGGGTGAACGCCTGTGGCCGTACATCCAGAACGTGGTGCGCGAATCGCAGTTGCTGCGCCAGCAGTTCAGCGTGTCGCGCGGCAAGCTCGAAGGGAAGCTGGTGGTCGCGTCGCTGCCGAGCGTGTCGCTGGCATTCGTCGTGCCTGCGCTCGAGGCGTTGAAGGAGATGCACCAGGGCGTGTCGGCGGTGCTGCTCGAAGGCACGGACAGCGAAGTCGAAGGGTGGATCGAGGACGGTACCGCCGACGTCGGCGTGGTGGCCGGTACGAAGACCTTCGCGCACACGCTGCCGCTGCTCGACGAGGACTTCGTCGCGGTGGCGGCGGATGGCATGTTCACGGGCCGCAAGAGCGTGTCGGCGAAGCAGTTGTCCGCGGCCCCGTTCATTTTCTCGAAGGCAGGATGCGGGCCGGTGATCGCGGATTACTTCGCGCGCAGCGGCACGCCGCTTCGCGCCGCGTTCAACGTGGTCGAGATGCGCACCATCCTGTCGATGGCGGAGGCCGGCATGGGTGTGTCGATCGTTCCGCGCATCACGCTCACGTACACGCCGTTCGGTGGCCGCGTGCTGGCGCTTTCGCCGCGGCTGCATCGTTCCGTCCGGCTGTCGTGGAACACGTCCGGCAATGCGATCGCCGATGCGTTCGTGCGGCTCGTCGACGCGCAACGCGCGAAGGCGGCGAAGGCGATTCACGCGCGCGCGAAAAGGAGCCGGTGACGAACGGCCGATGCGATGAAAAGCGCTCATGGGCGGCTTGCAGTTTATTCATGCCGGCGGTGGTCGAGATGCAATACATTGATCGAACTCGCCCCTGACCGCTTTGCCCCGAAGGAGATTGCCGTGCCGGCGTTGCCCACCTTGCTTGCATTCGGACTCGTGTCGCTCGGCATGGTGCTGACGCCCGGGCCGAACATGATCTACCTGGTGTCGCGCTCGATCTGCCAGGGCCGCCGTGCCGGGCTGGTGTCGCTCGGCGGCGTCGCGCTGGGGTTCGTCTTCTACATGGTGTGCGCGGCGCTCGGCATCACCGCGCTGGTGTTGGCCGTGCCGTATGCGTACGACGTGCTGCGCTTTGCCGGTGCGCTTTATCTGGCGTACCTGGCGTGGCAGGCGCTGAAGCCGGGCGGCCGCTCGGCGTTCCAGGTCAGGCAACTGCCGCACGATAGCCGCGCCAGGCTCTTCACGATGGGCTTCGTCACGAACCTCGCGAATCCGAAGATCGCGGTGATGTATCTGTCGCTGCTGCCGCAGTTCATTTTGCCGGGGCACGGCAGCGTGCTCGCGCAATCGCTGGCGCTCGGCAGCGTGCAGATCGCGGTGAGCGTCAGCGTGAACGCGCTGATTGCCTGCATGGCCGGCGCCATCGCGGGTTTTCTGGCGGGGCGGCCGGTCTGGGCGTCGGTTCAGCGCTGGTTGATGGGCACCGTGCTGGCGGGACTCGCCGTGCGTATCGCACTGGAGTCGCGCAGCTGACGCGAGTGGCCGACGGGTTGCGGGATAGCAGGGGGCTCCCGAGTTGCATCGTGACGAACGCACCCGGTATCGTCAGCGCTGGCAGTTGCCCTGCGCTTCATTGCCGGCCTGCACGGGCGCGGCTTTTGCGTTGCGCCGGCCGCGCGTCGCGAGCCAGCACAGGATCGACCCGCCGCATACCATCGATGCGCCTTGCCAGAATTCGATCGACAGTGGCGCATGCAGCAGCGTCGCGGCGAGCATGGCGGCGAGCACCGGGGTGAAATACGATGCGCCGACGATGATCGTCACGTTGCCGTGCATGATGCCGGTGTTCCAGGCCGCATAGCCGAACCCCAGTGCCGATGCCGCCAGCACGATGTAGATGGCCGCCTGCAGGCTGAACGTCATGCCGCCGCCGCCTTCGATCGCGAACTTGATCCAGAGCGCCAGCGCAACCAGCATGAAGAACGGCGTGACGCCGTTCTTGCCGTCGGCGATGCGCGCCGTCACCGTGCAATAGCCGGCCCAGATCAGCGCGCCGAAGAACGCGAGGCCGTAGCTCAGCGGATTGTCCGTGACGTTGTGCAGCATGCCGGCCGGATCGAGCCCCTGGTCGCCGCCGAGCACCCGGCAGATCCCGAGCATCGACAGCAGGACGCCGGGCACGACCAGCAGGTTGGCGCGCTGCTTGTTGAACACGATTGCCGCGACTAGCGTGAAGCTCGGCCACAGATAGTTGACCATCGCGACTTCGATCGCCTGCCGGCCGTTGCTGGCATAGCCGATCGACAGCGACAGGCACGCCTCGTACGAGACGAACAGCAGCCCGCCCCAGAGCAGATAGTTTTTCGGGAACCGGCTCAGGTCGGGGAACCCGATCGAGAACAGCAGAAGCACGGATGCCACCGTATAGATCATCGCGGCGCCACCGGTCGCGCCGAGGCTTTCGCTGACTCCACGAACGAGAGCGACCACGGAGGCCCACAACAACACCGCGCCGAGCCCGGCGAGCGTTGCCTTATTCTTGCGCTTCATGCGTCCTGCCTGTTTCAACATTCAAATTCGCTATCGGATGATTCGGTTCCGCCTGCGCAGGGCCCACGGGTACGTCGATCCGGACGATCTCGATCCCGGTGTGCTGGCCGCGCACCGAGATCGACATGTCACGGCCGCCGACCCCGGACGCCTCGTCGCTGTCGAACGGCGTCGTCCCGTCGTCTTCGCCGAAGCAGTTGACGGTCGCGAACGTCTCGCTCATGGCGGAGTACGAGGCGCGCAGTCTACCGCGTGTCGTCGCGCAATGGCTTGTGATGGGCGTACAACACGTCACCGTGCGCCATCGCGGTATAGTCGCGCAGCAGATTCGCATCGAGCAGTTGGTCAGGTTTTCGTTGCAGCCAGTCGCCGGTATCGCGCTTTCAGGGAGGGAAGCCATGAAGGAAGTGCCGTATTTCTCGCAGTGGGAATCGATGCACCTGGTTTCGCGGTTCGTGTCCCGCGAATTGCGCGCGGAGGACGACCCGTTGTGGCATCGCTCCGGCGCCAGCACGCCGGAGGAATACGCGCAGTGGAGCCCGAACATCTGCGGTATCGCGTGCCTGAAGATGCTGCTCGCATACCGTTTGAACACGATCGTGCCGCTGCTCGAACTGGTACGCGAGGCCGTCGGGTTCGGCGTCTACCGGCCCGAACTCGGCGACACCGGCAAGCGCCTGCATTACCGGCCCTTCGTGCACTGGGTGCGCGAGCGCTACGGGATCGATGGCGATGTGGTGGAAGGAGTCGATTCGGCCGCGCTCGAACCGAAGCTGCATGACGGGCACATGCTGATGGCGTCGGTGCATCCCGGCATCCGGCACGACGGCTTCGAGCCGCCGTCGCGGGGCGGGCACCTGGTGCTCGTGTTCGGCACGAATCGCGACACCGGTGACTGGCTGTTCCACAACCCGTCCGGGTTCGACGTGCGCACGCAGCGGAACGTGGCGATGCCGCGCGCCACGTTCGACCGCTATTTCGCGAACCGCGGCATCCTGATTGCCCCATGACGTTGCGCATGCAACGAATCCTGCGCGCGCAGCATCAGGCGCCCGTCGCAACGGGCGCCTGACCGATCACCGGTCATTGCGCTTCTTGCTCAGCTCGATCGTTTCGAACAGCGCGTAGTCGGCGGTCGGGTGCTGGTCGGCGCCCGGCGCGTGGTAGTAGCGCATCGTGATCGTCGTATGCCCGCCCGGCTTGCCAGGGTCGTGGTCGAACACGGCAATCCCGTAGCCGGTGCCCGTATCGCGACGCGCGGACCAGATCGCATCCTCGAGTGCATCGGCCGGCTGGCGCACGAACGTATTCGGCGCCGTGCCCGGCACCGGCCGGTTCGGCTTCGTGAACACCTTCGCCCGCGCAAAGCCGGTTGCCGGGTTCTCGCCGTATACGTCGAGCGGCGCGCTGGTGCCGCCGCCGCCCAGGATCAGGTGGATCGTGCCGTGGCTCGTGTCGAACGTCGTGCGGTCCGGGTCGTTCGATCCGACCGGGCGCGGCTGCAGCGTCTCGACCACTTCGCCGGTCGTCGCATCGACGCCCGCGCGGTGATTGCAGCCGCGTACCGGGTAGCTGCGCTCGTAGTCGTGATCGTGGCCGCACAGCACGAGGTCGACGCCGTAACGGTCGAACAGCGGCAGCCATGCTTCGCGAATGCCCTTGTCGGAACCGTTGCCCGTCTTCGACGAACTGAGCGCGTCCTGGTGCATCTGCACGACGATCCAGTCGATGTCGTCGTCGTGCGCGGCATGACGCAGCGTGTGTTCGAGCCAGCGCGTCTGCTCGCCGTTGCTGTAGCCGCGCACGTAGAACGACGTGCCGGGCTCGATCGGCGGGCGGCCCGTGCTCGCGGCCGGCACGAGCGGCGCGGGGCCGCCGACGAACGCGGCGGCATCCTGGTAGACGACGTCGTCGGCGTCGAGCGACACGAACAGCACCGAGCTCACGCGGAAGCTGTACCAGCGGCCCGGGAAGCGCGTGCCGTTCTCCGGCAGCGTATAGCGCGCGAGATACGAGTCGAGCCCCTGCGGACCATTGTTGAACTCGATCTCATGGTTGCCGGGGCACGGCATCCACGGACGATTGGCGGCCGACGTCTGGTTGTTGTTGCCGAAATCGCGCCACACCTCGGGCTGGTGCGCGGGGTTCAGGTTCGCGTAGCAGAGGTCGCCGTTCAGCAGGTGGAACAGCGGCTGGAACTGCTCGACGGCCTGCACCGCGAAGCGGCTCTGCGGCGACGACAGCACCCACGCACCGTTCGGCGTCGCAAGGTCGCCGTAGCTCGTGAAGCGGAACGGCGCGCGGCCGCGCGGTGCGGTCGAGAAATTCGCGGAGAACGGCTGCGCGGCATTGCTGTCGTTGTCGGCCGTGATCTCGTAGCGGTAGCGCGTATTCGGCTTCAGGCCGTGCACGCGCGCGTGGTACGCGAACACGGTCTCGCCGTTGAGGCCGTCGGTGTACAGGCGCTGGACGCCATGCACGGTGCGCGGCGGCTCGCCGTCGGCGACGATGCGCGCGCGCGGATTGACGGCCGACGCGAGCGATGCCCACGAGATCACGACTTCCGACGTCGGGTCGTTGCCCCACGTCAGGTGGACCTGTTCGGGTGTGCCGTCCGGGGTCGACGCGGCGGCCCGGGCTGCCGCGAGGCCACCGGCGGCGGTGGCGAGGCCGGATACGCCGGCGAGTTTCAGGAAGCCGCGGCGCGAGACGGACGCGGCGGGCTCGTTCGGCTGGATCGGGGAGTTGTCCTGGTTCGACATGGTCGGTGTTTTCGTGGGTGGAGACGCGAGATGCGGAACCATCCGGCCGCGCGTGAGCGTGGCCGGGGCGTGGGCCGGAAACGAGCGGGATCCCGGTGCCGGACATTGTCGGAGCGCAGTTTTGCCGGGTTGTGACAGCACGGCAGCCCCGCGGGAACGCCAGCACCTGCCGAGCTTGCGGATCGGGGCATCCCATCCGCGCTGACGCGCGTCCGCTTCGCGCCGATATTTATTTGCCGACATCGCGACGGATTCTGATCACTCGCGCCGTTTAACGCATGAACGGCCGCTTCCGGTCGATACCTGCTACATCGGAGTCTTTCATGAAGCTTTCCATCCCGTTGCGGTTTGCCACGGCATGCGTGGCCGCGCTGGCTGCGTCCGCTGCGTTCGCGCAGGCCGTCATCGTCGCGCCTTACGCGCCGCCGCCGCCTCGCGTCGAAGTGATGCCGGCGCCGCGCGCGGGCTACGTGTGGGACCAGGGCCACTGGCACTGGCGCCAGGGTCGTTATGTCTGGATTCCAGGCCACTGGCAAGTGGTTCGCGTCGGTTATCACTGGGTGCCGGGCCACTGGGCCGCGCGCGGTCCGGCGTGGCGCTGGGTTCCGGGTCACTGGGCCTGATGCGCACGCCGCCGCACGGCACGCGGTGCCGGCGCGGCGGCGCATTCCCGCAACGTCATGAGTCGCAGCCATGCCCTTTCGAACCGTGGTGATACTGGCAGCCGCAGCCATCGTGCTGGCCGGCTGTGTCGTGGTGCCGGCGCGTCCGGTCTATTACCGGCCCGCGCCGGTCGTCGTATATTGAGCGCGCCGGCCGCCGCTCGCGCGACCGGGCGGCCGGCATCCGATCGAACCGATCGACACGATCGCCATGCGGCCTGAAACGGATGCCGATGAAACGGACCTTGCCGATGCCGTGCGCGATGCGTGCGGCGATCCCGAACCGCCAGCGTGGCGGGGCCGGGTAATGGCGCGGCGCATGCAAGGAGAGCACGACGATGAGCTTCGGTCTGACGGCGGGCGCATTCACGAGCGCGCCGCGGCACAGACGCGCGATGCGCTGGAGCGCCCCGCGTTGAGCGACGGCGATCCGGACGCCGCGCTGGTGGCACGGGTCGGCGCGCGCGACGCGTCGGCCGTGCGCATGCTCGTCGCGCGCAAGCTGCCGCGGCTGCTCGCACTCGCGACGCGCATGCTCGGCGACCGCACGGAAGCCGAGGACGTCGCACAGGAGACGTTCTTGCGGATCTGGAAACAGGCGCCGGGCTGGCGCGAGGGCGAGGCACGGTTCGACACGTGGCTGCATCGTGTCGTGCTGAACCTGTGCTACGACCGCTTGCGCGGCCGCCGCGAGGAACCGGTCGACGTGTTGCCCGACGTGCCCGATCCGCAACCGGAACCGGCCGCCCGCGCGGAGACCCGCTCGCGCGACGCGCGCGTGCGGCAGGCGCTCGCGGCGTTGCCGGCGCGGCAGCGCGAAGCGCTCGTGCTCCAGTACTATCAGGACATGTCGAACATCGAGGCGGCCGACCTGATGGGCATTACCGTCGACGCGCTGGAAAGCCTGCTTGCGCGCGCGCGGCGAAACTTGCGCGCGCAACTGGCCGGCGATTCACCTAGCGAGGACATCCGATGACACCCGAACGATTTCGTACCATCGTCGCCGCGTACGGCTCGGATGCGCGGCGCTGGCCGGACGGCGAGCGCGCGGCTGCCGAGGCATGGGCGCGCGCGCATCCGGGCGACGCGTTGGCGGCGCTGGACGAGGCCGCCGAACTCGACGCGTGGCTCGCCAACGATACGGTCGCACCGCCCGCGCCGGCGCTCGTCGAGCGCATCGTCGCGACGGCGCCGGCCCCGGCGCCGCGGCGCACGCGGCGGCGGGGCACCGTGTGGTGGTCGGGCGCGGCATTCGCGGGCGTGGGCCTGGCCGGCGCGCTCGCGGGCGCGGTGGCCGTGTCGATGCTGATGCTCGGGAGCGTGCCGCCTGCGCACGAGCAGGGCTACCTGACAACGACGTTCGGCGGACCGAGCGTGGACTGGAGTGATGAATGAGTGAGCGTGGCTGGAAATTCGTTCTCGTCGGTTCGGTCTTGCTGAACGTATTCATGCTCGGCGCGATCGGCGGCGGCGCGTATCAGTGGTTCTCGACGCATCGCGACCTGCGGGCCGCGGGCGCACCTGCTTCGCGCACCGCATTGCGTTTCGCCGCGGACGAGTTGCCGGACACGCGCCAGCAGGAATTCGCCGCCGCGCTGAAGGCGGCACGCAAGGACGGTCGCGATTTCGCGCGGGAAGGGCGCGACGACCGGATCACCGTGCTGGATCTGCTCGCCGCGCCGCAACTCGATCGCACGGCGATCGACGCCGCGCTCGACCGCACGCGTGCGGCCGATATCGCGCTGCGTGCGCAGGTGGAGCGCAGCGTCGTCGATTTCGCGGCGACGCTGACGCCGGACGAGCGCGCGAAGTTCGTCGACGGGTTGCGGCGTAGCGGCAACTGGCGGTTGCCGCCGAAGTTGCAGAAAAAGCAGGGCGAGGCGGGGAGTCAGTAAGGAAACGCGGCGCGGGAGACGTGCGGCGGCGCGCGTTTCCTGCGCTGCGCTGCGCTGCGCTGCGCTGCGCAACGCCTACGCCGAACGCCGGTCGGTAATGCTTTCAGGTACGCGTTCGCGAGCGATCGCAATGCGACCACGGCGGCGTGACGCGACGGAGACGCTCAACGTGCCAGCATCCAGGCGGAGATCGCGTCGACCACACTGCTCTCCAGGCCGTTGAAGCCGTGATAGGCGAACGCTTCGCATGGATCGCCCCGGGACGTGCCGCCCGACACGATCATCCGTTCGGCCTTCGGCGATGCATCCAGTTTCTTCAACAGCGTATCCGTATCGGACACGGGGCAATGCTTGCAGCCGTCGTTCTGGTGATGAACGACGAGCACCGGAATCCTGAGGCTGGCCAGGTTCATGTCTGTGACCGCGGTACCGCCTCGATCTTCACGAAGGATCGTGGACGTCAGCACGATACCGTCCGGCCCGCCGCCGCCGGCCAGCGCGATCGCGACGGCAGCGGCGGACTGGGTGCCGCGGCTCGTCCCGACCAGCCAGACCGGTACGTGCAGTTGCTCCCTCAACCACGCGATCACGGCACGCGCGTCGTCGGCGTGTTCCTTCGAGAGTCGAAAGCCGTTGAGGTAGGGCGCGGATTGCCGGTCGCTCGGTGCGTCGATGACCGCGACAGCGATACCGTCATTCACGAACAGCTGCCTGGTGCGGACGAGAAAGTTGCCTGCGCCCCATCCGAACCGGCCGGACGGGTCCAGTTGCAGCCCGCCGTGTCCGCCGGCGTAAAGGATGGCCGCGGCTTTCGGCGCATCCGGCGCGATGAAGAGAAACCGCTGGGTGACCCCGGGGCGGGTCGGGACGTCGACGACCTTGGGCTGACCCTGCGCGTGAGCGGGATAACCGTGCAGCGCCAACACCATGGCGAGCAGCCACGCGCGTGCGCGGCGCATGGCCGGACGCTTCGCACCGAAGCAACGAAACCGCGCGTGCAAGCTGACAGGGAGTGGATTCATCGTAGCGGTGGCCGGCGCATTCCACCGTGGCCGGACGGAGTGCGGCAGCTTCTCCTGTTCAATGTAGCGGCGCCACGTCGACGCGAGTATGCCGGGCCGTGGCTGCCCGAACCGTCGTGTTCCCCAGACGCGCGGTGTTCAAGGCGATTCGGCAACCTGAACGATTTCGCCGGTGTAGCGCTTGAGGTCGCGCGTGTCGTCCTTCATGCGAACCGATCGGCAAAGGCGACAACGGGAGCCGGCAGCAGGATGGCGAGCAGCGTGGTCATGGCCGATCTCCGGTTGCGTCGAATTCTTGCTCCGGCGCGGGGCGACGATACCTCCGTGACCCGGAGCGATACATTCCATTGAGTCTAGGCCGCTTTCCGGGAACGGCAAGCGCCGGGCGGATATGGGCGACAAGGCGGCATTCGACCCATCCGAGGTTTCGGCCGACGCACGATCCGGCCGGCCCACGCCGGTCAGGCGGGTGAAAGCCTGTCGGCCGAATGTCGAAGCGTGCCCGTCCCTCGGCGGGGCACGGGGCCGCGTTGCGGCGGCTGAGCGATCTGTCGATGCGTTGCCACCGTCGGTCGAATCCGTGAAGGAAACTCGCACGGCGACACACACGCATTCAAGTCCGCGCAGGAAACTCGCACGCCGACACACACGTTTTCAACCCCCGCGCGCCAAACCCGAAATATTCGTCTTCCCGGCGACGGATTTCCCGCCGGCCGACGTTTAACACGGGTACGCATCGCACGAGCCCCGTCATGGACCACCCGAACGACATCACCCCGGCCGCCATCGCGCTGAACCGCTTCGGTCTCGGCGCGCGGGCCGACGAAGCGCCGCCTGCCGACCCGAAGGCGGCGCTCGTCGCGCAATTCGACCGTTACGAAGTACGGCCGGCCGCGTGGGCCGGCGAGCCCGACGCGGTGGCGCTCGCCACGCGCTTCGCGAACGCGCGCAATGCGATGACCGGCGACGATCCCGCAACGAAGCGCGCGACCGAGCGGTCGATCCGGCGTGACGGCAACGACACGTATCGCAGTGCCGTCGTCGCGCGGGTCAACAGTGCGTTGAACACGCCCGCGCCGTTCGTCGAGCGTCTCGTGCATTTCTGGGCGAACCATTTCGCGGTATCGGTCGACAAGGGGCCGGTGGCGGCCTACGCGGGCGCGTTCGAACGCGACGCGATCCGCCCGCACGTGCTCGGCCGTTTCGAGGACATGCTGGTCGCCGTCGAGCAGCATCCCGCGATGCAGCTGTTCCTCGACCAGGCGCGCTCGGTCGGCCCCGACAGCCCGGCCGCGCTGCGTGCCGAAGCGCGCAATCCGTCGAGCAGGCGCGGGCTCAACGAGAATCTCGCGCGCGAAATCATGGAGCTGCACACGCTTGGCGTACGCACGGGTTATACGCAGGCCGACGTGACGGAATTCGCGCGCGCGCTGACCGGCTGGAGCATCGCCGGCGGGCGCGGCCAGCAGCCCGGCGATGCGGCGCCCGGCGCGTTCGTGTTTCGCCCGAAACTGCACGAGCCCGGCGTGCGGATCGTGATGGGGCGCAGCTACGACCAGCCCGGCGAATCGCAGGCCCGCGCGATCCTGCACGACCTCGCGCATTCGGAGGCGACCGGTCGGCATATCGCGTTCCAGCTCGCCCGTCATTTCGTCGCCGACAATCCGCCGCCCGCGCTGACCGACCGGCTCGCCCGCGCATTCGACGCGAGCGGCGGCGATTTGCCGACCGTCTATCGCGCGCTCGTCGACGCGCCCGATGCGTGGTCGCCGGTCAACCGCAAGTTCAAGACGCCGTGGGAGTGGGCCGTTTCTTCGCTGCGCGGGCTCGGCTGGCACGACACGGGCGACCTGAAGGCCGCGCCGCTGCTCGCGCAGCTCGGCCAGCCGGTGTGGCGGCCGGGCTCGCCGGCCGGCTACGACGACGTGGCCGCGAGCTGGGCCGCGCCCGACGCGCTCGTGCGCCGCGTCGAGCTGGCGCAACGGCTGGCCGCCCGCACGGGCGACCGGCTCGATCCGCGCACGCTCGGCAACACGCTGCTCGCGGGTTCGTTGAGCGCGCCGACGGCGACCGCGCTGTCGCGTGCCGAAAGCGCGGCCACGTCGCTCGCGTTGCTGCTCGTATCGCCCGATTTCCAACGGAGATGACCATGGCACTGTCCCGCCGACAATTCCTGCGCGTGGCGGCCGCCGGCGCCGGCGCGATGCTCGTCGCGCCGCGAATCGTGTTCGCGAACGTCGAGACCGACCGGCGCTTCGTGTTCGTGATCCAGCGCGGCGCCGCCGACGGCCTGAACACCCTGGTGCCGTATGCCGAACCCGCATATGCGTCGCTGCGCGGCCCGCTGGCGATCGACACGGCGGCCGCGACGCGGCTCGACGGCACGTTCGCATTGCATCCGTCGCTCGTGCAGACCGCGCAGTTGTACCGCGACGGGCAGGCGCTGTTCGTTCATGCGATCGCGTCGCCGTATCGCGACCGCTCGCATTTCGACGGCCAGAACGTGCTCGAGACGGGCGGCCGTGCGCCGTACCAGGTGAAGGACGGATGGCTGAACCGGCTCGCCGCGCTGCTGCCGGCGACACGCGAAAGCGCGATCGCGTTCGCACCGACCGTGCCGCTCGCGCTGCGCGGCACCGTGCAGGCGGCGTCGTACGCGCCGTCCGGTTTGCCGGCCGCGCCGGACGACCTGCTCGCGCGCGTGTCGGCGCTCTACGAGGCCGACGCGCAGCTCGGCCCGTTGTGGCAGTCGGCGATGGATGCGCGCGGCCTCGCCGGCGATGCGCATGCGCGGCAGGATCCGGCGGGTGTCGGCAAGCTCGCCGCGACGTTCCTCGCGCGCGACGACGGCCCGCGCATCGCGATGATCGAAACGGGCGGCTGGGACACGCACAGTGCGCAGAACGCGCGGCTCGCGAATCAGCTGAAAGCGCTCGACACGATGCTCGCCGCGCTGCGCGACGGTCTCGGGCCCGCATGGCAGCAGACCACGGTGCTGGTGGCGACCGAGTTCGGCCGCACGGCCGCCGCGAACGGCACGGGCGGCACCGATCACGGGCAGGCGTCGGTCGCGATGCTCGCGGGCGGCGCGGTCGCGGGCGGCCGCGTGATCGCCGACTGGCCGGGTTTGCGGCCCGGCGACCTGTACGAAGGGCGTGACCTGAAGCCGACCGCGTCGCTCGACGCGCTGATCTCGGGCGCCGCCGCCGAAAGCCTGCGGCTCGATCCGCACCGCACCGCGTCCGCGCTGTTCGTCGAAAGCGGCGCGATGCGGCCGATGAGCGGGCTGATTCGCGGCACGGCGTGATGCGCCGGGTTGCCGCTTCCTCGCCGATTCAATCACGACACAAAAGGGAGAATGCAAGATGATGAAGATCCGCTCCGTTTCGCTCACCGTGCTGGTAGCGGCCAGTGCGACGTTGATGTCCGCCTGCGTGGTCGAGCCCGTGCGGCCGCCGCAGCCGGCGCCGGTCGTCGAGGTGCCGCCGCCGATGCCCGCGCCGGGCTATCGCTGGGCGAAGGGGCATTACCGGTGGGCCGGCAATCACTGGGCGTGGGTGCCCGGGCACTGGGTGGGCGTGTACTGATCGGGCGTGACGTGCCGCGCGGCGTGCGGCGAGGGTGCGGGGAAGCGGCGCTGCGTATTGAACTGCGATGCGCGTTGCCCTAAGCTGCCGGATCGTGGCGACGGGCATCCGGCGACGGGCTTCCGGCGACGGGCTTCCGGCGACGCGCATTCCCGTTCGTCCGCCACGGCGAGCCGATCCGCGGCCGCCGGTTTCTTCGTTACGGCACCCACATGAAAGCATGGCTCGTTGCGCTGGCCGTCGTCGCCGGCATGACCGGCGCGCACGCCGCGTCGTTCAACTGCACGAAGGCGTCCACGTTCGTGGAGCGTGAAATCTGCACCAATCCGACGTTGTCGCGTCTCGACGATGCGCTCAACGCGGATTTCCAGCACATGCTCTACGACTTCAGCAACTATCCGGTCGAGGATCCGCCCGAGTACGAGCAGTTCATGGCGACGCAGAGGGCGTGGCTGAAGACGCGTAACCGCTGCACGACGACGCAGTGCCTGATCGACAGCTACCGCAAGCGCATCGACGTGCTGTGCGGCCAGATCGACGTGCCGGCGAAAAGCGACCGCGCGAAATGCCGCAGCAACGGCGGCCTGGGCGGGCTCGAACTCGATCACTGAGCGCCGGCGTGGCGTGCGAGCCGGGAGCCGCCAGGCCGGTGCGCGCCTACCATCCGATCCGGTGCTTCTCCTCCGTCTCGCGATGCCGCCAGTCGTCGTCCGCATGCAGGTACTGGCTCGTCGTCGTGAGCGACGCGTGGCCGAGGTTGTCGCGCACGAGCCGCAGGTCGACGCGGCCGTCGGCCATGTGCGAGCCCGCGCTGTGGCGCAGCCAGTGCGCGGATGCCTGTTCGAGCACGCGTGCCTGCTGCTCGCCGGCTTCGCCGTTCGCACGCAGCCGGTCGGCCGCATGCCGGAACACCTGCTTCACGATCCGGTGCAGCGCCGCGCGCGTGAGCGGCTTGTGCGCCTGGCCGACCGGCAGCACGAGCGGCGTGGGCTCGCCGTCGGACGGCAACGCGGGCAGGCCGTGCGCGCGCCGGTAGCGCGACAGCTCGGCCATCATTTCGTCGGTCGCCGGCACGAGCCGCTGCCGGCCGCCTTTGCCCGTCACGTCGAGCCACCAGCGGTCGCGCCCGTCCGCGTCGCGCCGGCAGAAGAACTGGCCCATCGTCGTGTCGGCCGCTTCGGTGATGCGCAGCCCGCCGAGATACAGCAGCGTGAACAGCCACCGCGCGCGGTCCGCATGGAAGCTCGCCCGCGCGTCGTCGCGCGGCATCGCGGCGATCGCTTCCTTGACCGACTGCCACAGCGGTTGCCCGAGATGGCGCGTGACGCGCGGTGCGGGCCGGCGTTGCCGCTGGCGCGACAACGCGAGCGGATTGCCGGCCAGGTAACCGGCCTGCACGAGCCACGAGAACATCACGTTCAGGATCACCAGCGCCTGCCGCTGGCTGGCCGCCGACAGCGGCCCGTAGAACGGCCGCCAGCGCGGATCGTCGCGCGGATGCTTGCGTCCGCCGTTCGCGCACCACAGCTCGGCCGGCGCGGGCGCGAGCAGGAACTGCCGGTAGACGATCAGATCTTCGTGCGTGAGCGACGACAGCGGCTTGCCGCACGCGATCACGGCCCACAGCAGCAGGCGCTCGGCTTCCTTGCGGTAGTTCTGGAACGTGGTCGGTGTGTCGACGAAGCGCGCGAGCCAGGCGCGCACCGCGTCGAGGTCGTTGGTCGCGGCAATCTGCGGATGCGTGCCGGTCGAGCGGTTGGTGCCCGTGCGTCCATCGAGCGCGGCCGGCACGGTCAGCGCATCGATCGGCAGCGGGCGCAGCGCGGCGTCGGACGGAACGGGTGAGGTCATGCGAAACGGGGTGCGCTGAGCGGATCGTACGCGTGGAGGCGGGCGGACGAACGCGGCGCGAACAGGCCAATCAGGAAGCGTCGATGGTACACGATCATCACACGGTGAACCCGCCGTCGACGGCGATTGCCAGACGGGCAATGAAGCGCGCGGCGGGCGAGCACAGCCGCGTCATCGTTTTCGCGATGTGGCGGTGACTCGCCGCGCCGCGCCATCGGCGTGGCTGGTGTGCGTTGCGCGTTGTCGTCGCGGTTTTCCGGGCGGCCGGTGCTCGTCGAACGAGCGTTGCCGCCGTGGCACACGCGGAAACCGCACTCGATTCCGTCGGGCGTGCGCAGGCCCGTGCTGGGCGCGATACGGCGGCGGGGCCGCGGGCGCCGTGGTCATTCGGGTTGTCTCCTGTTGCGGGCACCGGGCCGGCAGGGCTGAACAGGCCACGTCGTCCGGTGTGCGCGTGCGAGCCGCCGGCGGTGATGCGCGCGGCTGAACCGGATCACGGTAACGTACCGGCGCGCGCGCGGCGTCCCACGAATGAAGGTGGTGGCCCGGTTTCCGTAAGGTGTTTGTGAACTTTCTTGCGGCGAGGGTTTCTAATCGGCCCGCCAACGCTTCCTGAGGAACATCAGATGATTCGCCAATCCAGAACGCTGCTCGGCGCGGCCGTCATTGCCGGCAGCACGCTCGTCGCCGGATGCCAGACCGACGCGGTCGCCACGGCGCCGAACGCGGTGCGCCCGGCCGACGACGGCAAGCCGGTGACCAGAACCGTCCAGGTCGCGCCGCAATCCGCGCGATGCACGGGCGTCGCGCCGATGGAGTGCCTGCAGGTGCGAAACAGCCCGAACGAGCCGTGGAGCCTGTGGTACGCGGGCATCGAAGGCTTCGCGTACCAGCCCGGATACCTGTACACGCTCGAAATCGACGAATACCGCGTGGCTCAGCCGCCGGCCGACGGCTCGTCGATTCGCTGGGTGCTCAAGCGCGTCGTCGAGCGCCGTCAGGTGAACTGACGGCCGCGCTTACGCGGACGGGCGCGCTGCGGCACCGGCCGCCGGCGCGACCGTGTCGATCCGCCGGAACACGACGGACGACAACAGCGTCACTCCACCCATGCACGCGAACGACAGCATGAATCCGTGCGCCATCGAGCCCCGGTAGGCGCCAAACAGGTTGACGAGGCCGCCGCCGATCGACACGCCGAGCCCCATCGCCAGCATCTGCATCATCGTGAACAGGCTGTTGCCGCTGCCGGCGTCGGCATGCGACAACCCCTTGAGCGTCACGCCGTTCATCGCCGCGAACTGCATCGAGTTCGCGGTGCCGAACACGATCAGCAGCGCGCTTTCCAGTAGCGGCGCGGGCCGCACCGACACCAGCGCGAACCCCGCGATCGCGCACCCGACGATCCCCGTATTCACGACCAGGAACGCCGCATAGCCGAAGCGCTTCACGAGCGGGGCGATCCAGCGTTTCGCGATGACCCCCGCGATCGCGGCCGGCAGCATCATCAGCCCCGATTGCAGCGGCGTATAGCCGAGCTGCACCTGCATCAGCAGCGGCAGCATGAACGGCACCGAGCTCGTGCCGATCCGGCACAGCAGGTTGCCGAGCAGCCCCGAACCGAAATTCGGCTCGCGGAACAGCCCGAGCCGGAACAGTGGCTGCGCGCGGCGCCGCGCATACGGCAGGTACGCGAGCGCGCTCGCCAGCCCGAGCGCCGCGAGCCCGGCCGCCCATGCGGCGCGATGCGCGGGCATCGGCGGGTCGATCGCGAGCGACAGCGCGATCATCGCGACCGACAGCAGCGCACAGCCG
>NZ_ASSI01000197.1:0-48717 GCF_000466765.1 Burkholderia sp. AU4i
CGGCCCGACGGTCACCAAGGACGGTGTGTCGGTCGCGAAGGAAATCGAGCTGAAGGACAAGCTCCAGAACATGGGCGCGCAAATGGTCAAGGAAGTGGCTTCCAAGACCAGCGACAACGCAGGCGACGGGCTGCACGGGTTCGGGGGCCTTGTCGGCGATTGCCGGTGCGGGTTCGGGCGCCTTGTCGGCGACCGCCGGTGCGGGCTCCGGTGCCTTGTCGGCAACCGCCGGTGCGGGCTCCGGTGCCTTGTCGGCGACGGGCTGCACGGGTTCGGCGGCCTTCGTGTCGGCGACCGGCGCGGCAGGCACCGGCGATGCCTTGTCCGCAACGGCCGGCGCGGCAAGCACGGCGGCAGCCGGCACGGCGGCGATCGCGGCCGCCGGTACGACCGAGGCTGCGGGCGCGGCCGCGACAGCGGGTGCGGCGGCCACCGCAGGCGCTGCAGCGACGGCCGGTGCCGCGGCTGCAACGGCGGGTTTGGCAACAGCAGGAACTGCGGCAGCAGCAGCCGGCGCCGCCACTGCCGGCGCGGCAGCAGCAACGGCCGGTGCAGCAACGGCCGGCGCGGCGGCAACCGGCGCGATCGACGGCACGGGCACGGGTACCGGCACCGACACGGGCGCCGCCTGCACCGAGGTCGTCGCCACCGGGCGGGCCTGCGCCGGTGCGGGCGCGGCAGCGCCCAGCGGCGGCAAGCCCATGCGGTCACGCACGATCGGATCGCGGTACTTCACGTCGTCGGCGACCGTCGCTTCCACGCTCGGCGCCACGTTCGAACGTGCGAGCGGCGTCGTCGTGCCCGGGCACAGATGACCGGTCGCTTCCACCGCACGCCGGTTCGCGTCGCTCTGGCAGAGCAGCGCGAGCGCCACGTCGGTCAGGCCCATCGCACGGAATTCACGCGCGTCGAGACGCCGCACGCAGGCCTGGTCGACCAGCGTCGTGCCGCCCGTCGCGCCGAACCCCGGGAACGACACGCCGACGCTCACCGATCCCATGCAGGTATCGGACAGCGTGGTCGTGAGGCCCGGCGCCTGGATCGCGGGGTTCGTCTTGATCGTCTGCGTGCCGGAGTAGTTGACGTTTTCCGACGACTGGGTGTTGTACGGGTTGGTGCCGGGCGCGCCGGACGACTGCAGCGACTGCGGCGTCACGTTCGTGCCGCCGCTCGTGCTGGACGGCATCGTCACGTTCACGTTCACGCTCGAATTGCCGCTGCTGCGAACCCCGCTGGAGCTGGTGGCGTTGCCGCCGCGCGAGCTCGTGGTGTTCGTGTTCATGCTCGAGCCGCCGCCCTGGCTGACTGCCGTCGACGACGTCGACGACTGCGCGCTCGAAGTCGAATCGGCGGTTTGCGCTTGGGCGCCGATCGTGGTCATCGCGAACATCGCAGCGCATGCCACCTTGATCCTGTTGCTGTTCATTTCACTCTCCGGACGAGGTTTTACCTCCCACCCAGGCAACCGTACTAATTCCCCTGATTCCCTTCAGCTTTGCCTGCTTCCCCGAACTGCTTCCAGCCGTTGCCCAGCTGGGACCACGAGCCGGCCGACATGCCCTGCCACTGCTGGGCGTCTGGTCCGCCGATGGCACTGCCCGAAGAAAGCGTTTGTTGTTCTGACGGTTTGGTTGTCTGGTCAGGGTTGTTTGACGTCTGCAAATTCGATTGCACGTCGTTGGCAATACGGTCAGCGCCATACGCCGTCAGAGACGCGAGCATCAGAGCGGCGGCAATCAGTTTCTGCTTCATGCCAACTCCTTACGTGACAACAATGTGGGCAAAAGAGACCAGCGTCGCTGGGAAACTGGTCCCCCCACACCTGACTAATGACTGCTTCCGGTCGCACTTGAACTGGCGTTGCTTCCGCCCGATGCGGACGGCGAGCCGGCCGGACCGGTACTCCACACGGTCGACGAGTTGTAGTGATTCGAACCCGCGATCGCGCCTGACCCCGCACTGCCGGTCAGCCCAGCGGCACCCGCGTTGGCATTGCCCTGGTCGTTCGCGCTGCTGGCCGTGTAGTGGTTGGCGCCCAGCACGATCGTGGCACTCACCCCTCCCGACAGCGCATTCGCGTTCTCGTTCGTTTTGCTGTTTCCACCGTACGAGCCTGCGGCACCGATACCGCCGCCTGCCGCGAACGCGCCCCCGTTCGTGCCCGAACCGCTGGCCGTCGAGGTCGTGTTGTGGAAGGCGGACGCCGTGCCGGCGGAACCAGCGGGTGTCACCGTACTGCCCGCGTTCGCGCCCGCCGTCGAAGTCGAATTGCTGGTATAGCTGCCGGAGCCGACCAGAACCGAACCGGAAACACCCGCCGCAACGGACTGTGTCTGGTTGGTCGTGGAGGAACCCGCTGCCAATGCAGCCGACGATATGACGGTGAGCGCTGTCGCGAAAATGACTTTGGCTTTCATAGCAATTCCTTGCCGTGAGTAAGTTCGGCGGTGGCGGAGCCGGGTCTACCCCCATCGAGCGGAACCCGGCATCCGTACCGCCAGCCAATGACGAACGCTACGCGTCGCGGCTTAGTGGTGAACCGTCCAGCCGATCGAGCCGGCGTTCGCGCCGCTGGTGCCGCCTGCTTGTGCGCCGCCGAAGCCGAAACCGCTAACCGACGACGATTGCGTGTGGTTCGTGTACGAGATCGAACCGCTGCCAGGGCCACCTGCAAGTGCGCCGGCTGCACCGAGTGCAGAGCCGGAATCGGTCGCGGTGAAATGGCCGAAGCCGGCAACGCCTGCCATCGTCGAACCGCCGCTCGACGAGCTGCTGCTCGACACCGTGCCGCTGCCTGCGAACGCTGCACCCGAAACCGCCAGAACTGCTGCTGCAATCAGAAGCTTCTTCATGGTCGACTCCAAAACGGCGTGGACGGAGTGAGTCAGGAAGATCGCACGCCATCAACCTTCCTGACTTGAGCAATCCTCGAAATTAAGGATCACTATCAAATTAAGAAATCATGCTGCCTTTTCAATTTCTGTTTTTTGCGAATTTGGCCAGACGAAGCTTAGTCTCGTGTTTTTTAGTTATCCAAATTTTTTTGGTAGGTGTTTTCTATTATTTTTATGAACATTGGATTTATTAAAAACACCATTGCCTGGCAAACCAGAAAGATGCAGATATCTTTCCGGCCCGCGATATTCGATACCCCGCCGGTCGGCGTGCCGGTACGCGGCACTCCATGCCGGAATCGAAAATTCGCGAATACATTAACCACCGCAAATGCAGCGACGTTGAAAAATACACCTTTTATTCAGGCGACAACGGGCCTGCATTGCAGCCAGGTGGCATGTCGTCTCCCTGAGCTGTCGACGAAAGGTCTTCCGGATAATCCGGCCGACGGGCGTTCGATCTAATCCGGCCGGCGCCGGCATGGGCCAGGCGCGATCGAAGCGGCCCTGCACGGCCGAAGACGAATCGGCATCACGCTGTCCGGCACGAACAGCCTGATCCATCCCGATGAACTGAATGAAAGTGAGTGTCGCTGTCGCCCGACTGCCGTGCGGCGCGACAACCGCGCCATCACGCGAAGCGCGCGGCGGGCAAGAAACCGGGACAGCGCAACCCGCGATGCTGGCACAGCGTCGCGAGCGTCACCCCGGCCTTTCCGACTACCCCACTGATGCGCAAAGTACGCGCCGATCAACCTACAGCTTATGGTCTTCATCGCCGTTTCCCCGACTGCTTATTGACGAGTTGGCCGCCCCACCTGTTCGTTGCTTCGTGTCGACCGCCCGCCGGTGCGTCCAGTACCGCAAGCAGCGTGCCACACGTTATTCCACCGGAGATTGCGCACGGCAAACGGCCGCCACGGCAGCCCGCATCGCCGGGAACGACATTTTTTGTTTCAGGAATGTATCGCAATGGCGGTTTGACGCCCTCGGCGCTTGTCGAGCGCCACGACGCAACTGCCGGATTTGACGGACGAATCCGGCTCGCGGCCGTGCGTCTGATGGTCAGATGAACGAGTGTTTCAAACTTGAGAAGCACATGGCCGCGCAAGGCCGGCGGCGCCGGCATTTCCGCTTGCGAACCGTGGGGCGACACGCAAATGGCCCCCTCGCGTGCCATCACAAACGAGAATCGATTCGGCCGATACAATGCCCGGAGAGCCCGGTACATCAGCCTCCTGCATCACGTCGGCACGCGTTTCTCCGGATGACCGAAACGAATTTGATTCATTCGTGAAAATACCGACAGGATCACACGCCGCTCAAGCGTAGAAATAACCGTAAAAATTAAAACTTTCGCACCGGCGTAATAATTAAAACAAATGAAAAAACGCGACCTCATCCGGACGCCACACAACATTTTTTCACTTTCATTCCCCATCCTTTCACCCACCCGATCTCCAGATTGGCCGCACGTTCGAGAAGCGTTTTCAATCCTTTATCCGCTCATTTCTCATTGATGAAACATTCCCGCTCGACATCTGATTGACTGAGCCAATCCCGCAAAAGCCTGATTTATCGCGTTTTTCGTCGTATCGAATCGCATCGATCCGGCAATCGGCCTGCGGGCTTTTCTGGCCCCACGATTCACGCATGAAACAGAAGCGCGCATATCACGCTGCAATCTCGCCGCCGCGACCGTGCGCATCGTGCCGACATCGTTCATGGCATGCCGATTGCCTGATATCCGGCTCTCACCGAGCGACACGCCGTGGCACAAGATCACGAACGGCGGCCTGCTCGTCAATCAGCGTATCGGGGAAAAGGCGATGAAGATCACCACCGATCGATCGACGCTTGCGTCGTTCAAGCTTCAACGGGGTAGTCAGCGAAACCGGAGTGCCTGTCGCGGCGCTTCGTCAACCTCCGTACATGCGAACCGGCGCTTGCCGAAGCGACACCCGTGCAGCGGGATGGAACGCGTGCGCGCCGCCGTCGAGCTGATCGACGTGTTGTTCCCCGAGCTGAACGACGAAGGTGAAAGCCATGAATGACAGGGTCACGCTCGAGACGCGCGCCGGGCAGCGTGTCCTCGTCACGGGCGGCGCCGGCTTTCTCGGCAGCTATGTCTGCGAGCGCCTGGTCATGGAAGGCGCATCCGTCACGTGTATCGACAGCCTGCTGACGGGGCGCAAGCTCAACGTCGCCGACCTGAAGGCGTCCGGCCGCTTCGAGTTCGTGAAGGGCGACGTCTCGCTCGGCCTGCCGCAACTGCAGGTGGACGAGATCTGGAATCTCGCGTGCGCGGCATCGCCGCCCACCTACCAGATCGATCCCGTCCACACGATGATGACGAACGTGCTCGGCATGCACCACTGCCTCGCGCTCGCGCGCAAGACGGGCGCGCGCGTGTTCCAGGCGTCGACCAGCGAGATTTACGGCGACCCGGCCGTGCATCCGCAGACGGAAACCTATCGCGGCAACGTCAACACGATCGGCCCGCGCGCGTGCTACGACGAAGGCAAGCGCGCGGCCGAGGCGCTGTGCTACGACTACTACCGCATGCACGGCATCGATGTACGCGTCGCGCGCATCTTCAACACTTACGGCCCGCGAATGTCGCCGCGCGACGGCCGCGTCGTATCGAACTTCATCGTCGGCGCGCTCAACGGCGCGCCGCTCGAGATCTACGGCGACGGCATGCAGACACGTTCGTTCTGCTTCGCGACCGATCTCGTCGACGGCTTCTTCTGCCTGATGAGTGCCGAGCGCAACATCGGCACGCCGGTCAACCTCGGCAACCCCGGCGAATTCACGATGCTCGAACTCGCGGAGAAAGTGCTCGCGATGACGGGCTCGAAATCGGAGATCCTGTTCCGGCCGCTGCCGATCGACGATCCGCACCAGCGCAGGCCCGACATCTCGATCGCGGCGGCCGAGCTCGGCTGGCGGCCGGCCGTCGATCTCGACGAAGGGCTGCGCCGGACCGTCGACTATTTCAGCCGGGAACTGTGGCTCGAGCCGGTGCTGCGCATGACCGGGGCCACGGCATGAAGGTGCTCGTGACAGGCGGAGCGGGCTATATCGGCAGCCATACCTGCAAGGCGCTCGCGGCGGCGGGACACGAGGCGGTCGCCTACGACAATCTGTCGACCGGCCATCGCGACGCCGTTCGGTGGGGGCCGCTCGTCGCGGCCGACATTCTCGATCGCGACGCGCTGTCGAAGGCATTCGCCGTGCATCGGCCCGACGTCGTGATCCATTTCGCCGCGCTCGCCTACGTCGGCGAATCGGTGCTCACGCCCGAGCGCTATTACACGGTCAACGTCACGGGCACCTGCACGCTACTGAGCGCGATGCGCGCGGCCGGCGTCGGGCGGATCGTGATGTCGTCGTCGTGCGCGACTTACGGCATTCCGGATGCGCTGCCGATCTCGGAACGCACGCCGCAGCGGCCGATCAATCCGTACGGCTTCACCAAGTACGCGATGGAACGGATGGCCGCCGATTTCGAGCGCGCGTACGGAATCAGGTGGGTCGCGCTGCGCTACTTCAACGCGGCAGGCGCGGACCCTGACGGCATGATCGGCGAATGCCACGAACCGGAAACGCACGCACTGCCGCTCGCGATCCGCGCGGCACTCGGCACGGGCGACGCGTTCCAGGTGATGGGCACCGACTACCCGACACCCGACGGCTCGGCGATTCGCGACTACGTACACGTGAGCGACCTCGCCGACGCGCACCTGCAGGCGACCGCCTATCTGTGCGGCGGCGGCCACAGCGTCGCTTTGAATCTCGGCACCGGCAAAGGGACGTCGGTGCTCGACGCGCTGCGCGCCGTCGAAGCCGTGACGGGCCGCCGCGTGCCGACGGTGACGGCCGCGCGCCGCCCGGGCGACCCGCCCGAGCTGTACGCCGACGCCACGAAAGCCGCGCTCGTGCTCGGCTGGCGGCCGCGTTTCACCGCGATCGAACCAATGGTCGAACACGCCGCGGCCTGGTTTCAGAAAGCACTGCAAGTCGAATCCGGCAAGTGAGCCAGTTTCCTTGAACGCCACCCAGGGGAATCACCATGAATGTGCGGATCGCCATCGTCGGCACCGGTTACGTCGGGCTGGTGAGCGGCGCGTGCTTTGCGGATCTCGGGCATGACGTCGTCTGCATCGACAACAATCGCGGCAAGATCGACGCGCTGAACGAAGGCCTCATGCCGATCTACGAACCGGGCCTCGACGCACTCGTCGCACGCAACGTCGAACGCGGCACGCTGCGCTTCAGCAGCGACCTCGCGGCGAGCGTGTGCGACCGCGACGCGGTATTCATCGCGGTCGGCACGCCGACGCTGCCGGGCACCGACCAGGCAGACCTGCAGTACGTCGAGGCAGCCGCGCGCGAGATCGCGTCGAACCTGACCGGTTTCGCGGTCGTCGTCACGAAGTCGACGGTGCCGGTCGGCACCAATCGCGTCGTCAAGCAGATCGTCGAACGCCACGCGCCGGCAGGCGTCGACGCGGCGATCGCATCGAATCCGGAATTCCTGCGCGAAGGCTCGGCGATCGACGATTTCATGCATCCGGACCGCGTCGTGTTCGGCGCCGAGCATCCGCGCGCGATCGAGATCATGAAGGCCATCTATGCGCCGCTCGAAGCGACGGGCCACCTCGTGCTCGCGACCGAGATCGAAACGGCCGAACTCGTGAAATACGCGGCGAATGCGTTCCTCGCGGTGAAGATCAGCTACATCAACGAGATATCGGACCTGTGCGAAGCGGTCGGCGCCGATGTCGAACTGGTCGCGAACGGGATGGGCCTCGACCGCCGCATCGGCGCATCGTTCCTGAAGGCCGGCCCCGGCTGGGGCGGCTCATGCTTTCCGAAGGACACGCGCGCGCTGAAGGCGACGGCGTCCGAACACGCGGTGCCGCTGCGCATCGTCAGCGCGGCGATCGAATCGAACGCGCTGCGCAAGGAGCAGATCCTGCGCCGCATCGAGAAGGCCTGCGGCGGCTCGATCAAGGACAAGCGCATCGCGGTGCTCGGCCTCACGTTCAAAGGCCAGACCGACGACGTGCGCGAAAGCCCGAGCATCGACGTGATCCAGCTGCTCGTCGGCGCGGGCGCGCATATCCGCGCGTACGACCCGGCGCGTCCGCACGAAGCGTCGCGGCTGCTGCCGCAGGTATTCATGGAGGGTTCCGCGATCGACGCGGTGCGCAGCGCGGACGCCGTCGTCGTGATGACCGAATGGAAGGCGTTCGAGGCACTCGATCTCGCCGACCTCGCGGATCACATGGCCGATCCCGTGATGCTCGACATGCGCAACCTGTTCAGCGAACGGCTGGCCGTCGACAGCGGCTTTCGCCGCTACGAACGCGTGGGCCGCTCGTGCGGCGAACGCGCGCCGGCGGCCCCGGAGCCGGAACCGGAACAACAGCACGCCAGCGAGGACACCCGGCCGCAACGCGGCCTGCTTCAAGACTGATGATCTGACCTTGACGGGAGAACACCATGAAGAAGCTGGTCGCGTCGCTTGCCGGCGGCTCCGTGCCGGATACCGCCGATACCGCCGATACCAACGAAACCGACACCGAGGCCGTTCGCACCGACTCGCAGCAGGCAGACGTCCCGCTCGTCGTCCCGTTGATGGACAGCGGGACCAGGATCGTCTTCCACATCCTCGCGCTGTGCTGGTTCGTCGCGCTGGGCATCTTCTGGCGCTGGTGGCTGCGCGACGAGCACTACGTCGACGCATTCCGCTTCGGCGTCAACTGCTTCGTGCTGTTCTGGACCACCTTCATTCCCGGCTACTTCATCTTCATCATCCGCTCGGCGGTCGTGCCGAACCCCGCGCTGCCGGTGCCGCGCGACTGGCGCGTCGCGATGGTCGTCACCAAGGCGCCGTCGGAGCCGTTCGACATCGTCCGCACGACGCTGCTCGCGATGCTCGACCAGACCTACCCGCACGATACGTGGCTCGCGGATGAAGACCCGTCGCCCGAAACGCTCGACTGGTGCCGCGAGCACGGCGTATTCGTGTCGACGCGGCGCGGCATCGCCGCGTACCACCGCGCGAGCTGGCCGCGCCGCACCAGATGCAAGGAAGGCAATCTCGCGTACTTCTACGACATGGTCGGCTACGACAACTACGATTTCGTGTCGCAGCTCGACGCCGACCACGTGCCGACCCGCACCTATCTCGAGGAGATGCTGCGGCCGTTCGTCGATCCGGAAGTCGGCTACGTGTCGGCACCGAGCATCTGCGACAGCAACGCGGCCGGGAGCTGGAGCGCACGCGGGCGCGTGAACGTCGAGGGGCCGCTGCACGGCACGATGCAGGCCGGTTATGCGGGCGGGCTCGCGCCGCTGTGCATCGGCTCGCACTATGCGGTGCGCTGCCGTGCGCTGCGCGAGATCGGCGGGCTCGGGCCCGAGCTCGCCGAGGATCACTCGACCACGATGATCTTTAATTCGAAGGGCTGGCGCGGCATGCACGCGCTGAACGCGATCGCGAACGGCGAAGGACCGCGCACGTTCGGCGACCTCGCCACGCAGGAGTTCCAGTGGTCCAAGAGCGTGATGATCATCATGCTGCGCTACACGCGCCACTATTTCACGGGGCTGCCGCTGAAGCTGAAGGCGCAGTTCCTGTTCTGCCAGCTGTGGTACCCGCTGTGCGCGCTCGCGATGGCCGGCGGCGTCGTGATTCCAGTCGTCGCGCTGCTCACCGGCCGCGTGTGGGCGCACGTCGACTACCTCACGTACCTCACCTACGCGCTGCCGCTGGCCGTGCTGCTCCTGTGCGTCGTGACCTGGGCCACGCGTTCGACCCAGTCGTGCCGCCCGCTGAATACGAAGCTGCTGTCGTGGGAAGGGCTGTCGTTCGTGTTCGCGCGCTGGCCGTGGGTCGTGCTCGGCTGCGCGTCGGCGGTGTTCGACTTCGTGCGCGGCAAGGAATTTCCGTTCAAGGTCACGCCGAAGGGCGGCACGATCGAACAGGACGCGCCGCTGCGCGTGGTCGCGCCGTACCTGCTGATCTCGCTGTTCTGCAGCCTGCCCGTCGTCACGGTCGAGAACCCGCGCAATGCTGCGGGCTTCTATCTGTTCTCCACACTGACGAGCATCCTGTATCTCGTGATCGCGGCCGTCGTCGCGGTGAATCACGGCAGGGAGCAAGGGCTCGAATGGTCGGCGTTCCGGCAGATGTTCTTCAGCCGCCTGCCCGTGCGCAACGCGCTGTTCGTGTTCGCGCTCGCGATGCTGCTCGCGGGCATCGGGCTGCGCGCGCCGAAAGGCTGGCAGGCGATGATGTGGCGCTCGGGCCTGCCGGCCGTGGTCGCGCCCGCGCCGGGCGAGCCGGTGAAGCAGCCCGAACTCGGCGCTTATGATCCCGACAACACGCTCGCGGCCAACCGGGATCTCGCGTTCGACCATGTGTTCGTGTCGTGGAACGCGCCCGACATCCGCGCGGAAATCGACGCAGCCTACCGGAATGCGCAGGCACGGAACCGCTCGCTGATGCTGACCGTCGAGCCCTGGGCGGCGGGCGACACGCGCCCGGGTGCGCTGCTCGCGGATATCGCGCACGGGCGCTACGACGCGCAGATCGCAGCCACCTGCTCGGCGCTCGCCGCGTTGAAGGGCCCCGTGTTCGTGCGCTGGGGCCACGAGATGGAGGCCGACACCGGGCGCTATCCGTGGGCCATCGGCGATGCGCCGGCCTACGTGGATGCGTACCGGCGCGTCGTGACCACGTGCCGCACGATGACCGACCAGCTCCGCTACGTGTGGTCGCCGGCCGGCAACCGGAACCTCGACGACTATTTTCCGGGCCGCGGTTATGTGGACGCCGTCGGCCTGTCCGTGTTCGACTGTCCGCGCTGCGCGACCTGGCCGGCCGGCGGCCATGCGTCCGCCGCGAGCATCCTGCGGACCAAATACGAGCGGGTGACCGATTACGGGCTGCCGGTGATGATCACGGAGCTCGGCGTCGACGGGTCCGGTTCGCGCAAGCGCGAGGCACTCGACGAACTCCAGCGGTCGCTGTGGCGCTATCCGCTGCTGAAGGCGGTCGTGTATTTCAACGCGGTCGATACGCCGGGCGCGTGGCCGGTGCATTACGTGCCGGACTGGCGGATCGCGCCGACGTTCCTGCAGACGACGGTGGTCGCCCGATGAAATGACCGGCGACCGGCCGCGCGCCGGCTGCCGGCCGTCAGCCGAGCAGTTCCTTCTTCCGCAGTTGAACGACGTCGCGCATCGGCGGCGCGCCGAACAGCCGGCTGTATTCGCGGCTGAACTGCGACGCGCTTTCGTAGCCGACGACGGCCGCCACCGACCCGACATCACCGCCCTGCCGCAGCAACAGCCGCCGCGCCTCGTGCAGCCGCAGCTGCTTCTGGTACTGCAGCGGGCTCAGCGTCGTCACGTGCTTGAAATGGTGGTGCAGCGACGACACGCTCATGTTGACCGCCTGCGCGAGCGACTCGACGCGCATCGGCTCCGCGAAGTGATCGCGGAGCCATTCGATCGCGCGCGCGATCCGGTGCGTCTGGCTGCCCGCGATCGCCATGTGCCGCAGCCGCGTGCCCTGCCCGCTCGTCATCAGCCGGTACAGCAGTTCCTTTTCGATCAGCGGCGCGACGACCGGAATGTCGGCGGGCGTATCGAGCAGCCGCGTCAGGCGCAGCGCGGCATCGAGCAGCGGCGGCGTGAGCTCGGCGAGCGCGATCCCCTCGCCTTCGGGGCCCGCGTCGGGTTCGGGCAGCCGCATCTCGGCCGCGAGCTCGACGATGCGCTGCGGATCGAGCGTCAGCGACAGGCACAGGTAAGGCGCCTCCGGCGACGCGTGCGTCACGCGCGACAGGATCGGCAAGTCGATCGATGTAATCAGGCAATTCTGCGTGTCGTACTCGTAAGCCTGGCCGGCGACGATCACGCGCTTCGCGCCCTGCGCGGCGATCACGAGCGCGGCGCGCGACACGCCGCAGCCGAGATCGACCGGCCGCGAATGCCGGTGCAGCATCAGGCCCGGCACGGCCGTCGAATGCGAGCCGTCCGCCGGCGCGAAACGGCCGATCAGCGTCGCCAGCTCGCGCCGCCCGGATTCGCGCGACGTCACGATATCGGTCATGTCCATGACACTTCCTCGATAGATTTCCCCATGTCGCGGGAGCATAGCGAAACCGCCCTGAGCCTGCCGGGGATTTGCAGGATTGTTCAATAAATTTGCAGGATTGGGTAGACGCAAAAACCGGCGCCTCGCGCACACTGCCCGCTAACCGGGCGCATGCCGGGTTTTCCCCACGGAGACAATCAAAATGCCAACCTCGTTTGTCCTGAACGGCAAGAACGTCACGCTCGACGCCGATCCGTCGATGCCCGTCCTCTGGGCGATTCGCGAACACGCGGGACTCACCGGCACGAAGTTCGGCTGCGGCATGGCGCAGTGCGGCGCGTGCACGGTACATCTCGAAGGCCAGGCCGTCCGCTCGTGCGTGCTGCCGCTCGCCGGCATCGCGGGCAAGCACATCACCACGATCGAAGGACTGCAGAGCAAGCCCGCGCAGGCCGTGCAGGCCGCCTGGGTCAAGCTGCAGGTGCCGCAGTGCGGCTACTGCCAGTCCGGCCAGATCATGTCGGCCACCGCGCTGCTCGAACAGAACCCGAAGCCGACCGACGCGGACATCGACGCCGCGATGAACGGCAACCTGTGCCGCTGTGCGACCTACGCCCGCATCCGGGCGGCGATCCACGACGCGGCCGCGACGCTGGGAGCCTGACCATGACGATCGAACTCGACAACACCGGGTCGGTGCGTCCGTCGCGCCGCACGTTCCTGAAGGCCGCGGGTGCCGCGGCCGCCGTCAGCCTGACCATCGGCTTCGAATGGGCCGGCCTCGGCCGCCGCGCGCTGGCCGCGACCGCGCCCGCCGCGGACTTCGCGCCGAATGCGTTCCTGCGCATCACGCCCGACGGCGCCGTCACGGTCATCGCGAAGCACGTCGAAATGGGCCAGGGTGCCTATACGGGCATCGCGACGATCGTCGCCGAGGAGCTCGATGCCGACTGGTCGACCGTGCGCGTCGAAAGCGCGCCGGCCGATGCGAAACGCTACGCGAACCTCGCGTTCGGCACGATGCAGGGCACGGGCGGCAGCTCGGCGATGGCGAACTCGTGGCAGCAGCTGCGCGAAGCGGGCGGCAAGGCCCGCGCGATGCTGGTGTCGGCCGCGGCGGCCCGCTGGAAGGTTCCGGCCGGCGAGCTGACCACCGCCAACGGCGTCGTCACGCACGCGAAGAGCGGCAAGAAGGCCGCATACGGCACGCTCGTCGCCGATGCGTCGAAGCTGCCGGTGCCGGACAAGGTCGTGCTGAAGCAGCCGGCCGATTTCAAGCTGATCGGCCAGCGGATTCCGCGCGTCGACGCGTCGCCGAAATCGAACGGCACCGCGCATTTCACGCTCGACACGACCTTCCCCGGGATGCGGGTCGCGCTGCTGCAGCGCCCGCCGCGCTTCGGCGCCACGGTGAAATCGTTCGACGCGACGGCCGCCAGGGCCGTGCCGGGTGTCGTGTCGGTCGTGCAGGTGCCGGGCGGCGTCGCGGTCGTCGGAACCGGCTTCTGGGCCGCGAAACAGGGTCGCGACGCGCTGAAGGTCGAATGGGACGAAGCGCACGCCGAAAAGCGCGGCTCCGACGAGATCATGCGCGAATACCGGCAGCTCGCCGACAAGCCGGGCACGTCGGCGCGCAAGGACGGCGATGCCGACGCGGCGATCGCGGGCGCCGCGCGCAAGATCGGCGCGACGTACGAATTCCCGTATCTCGCGCACGCGCCGATGGAGCCGCTCGACGCGGTCGTCAAGCTGACGGCGGACAGCTGCGAAATCTGGGCCGGCGACCAGTTCCAGACGGTCGACCAGGCCAACGCGGCCAGGACGGCCGGCCTGAAGCCCGAACAGGTGCGGATCCACACGCTGTACGCGGGCGGCAGCTTCGGCCGGCGCGCGAACGCGTGGTCCGACTACGTGGTCGAGGCCGTGTCGATCGCGAAGGCGCTCGGCGCCGACGGCAAGCCCGTCAAGCTGCAATGGACGCGCGAGGACGACATCCAGGGCGGCTTCTACCGGCCGATGTACTTCCACAAGCTCGACGCGGGGCTGACTGAGGACGGCAAGCTGGTCGGCTGGCGCCACCGGATCGTCGGCCAGTCGATTCTCGCCGGCACGCCGTTCGAAGCGTTCATGGTCAAGAACGGCATCGACGCCACCTCGGTCGAGGGCGCGGCGAACCTGCCGTACGCGGTGCCGAACGTGTCGGTCGAACTCACCACCACCAAGGTGGGCCTGCCCGTGCTGTGGTGGCGCGTGGTCGGCAGTTCGCACACCGCGTACGCCGTCGAGGCGTTCATCGACGAAGCCGCGCACACGGCGGGCAAGGATCCGTACGCATTCCGCCGCGACCTGCTCGCGAAGGAGCCGCGCATGCGCGCGGTGCTGGACCTGGCCGCGCAGAAGGCCGGCTGGGATCCGGCCAAGCCGCTGCCGAAGGGCCGCGGGCGCGGGATCGCCGTCGCCGAGGCGTTCAAGAGCTATGTCGCGCAGGTGGCCGAGGTGTCGGTCGACGCGGACGGCAAGGTGAAGGTCGAGCGCGTGGTGTGCGCGGTCGATTGCGGGATCGCGATCAATCCCGACATCGTCGCCGCGCAGATGGAGGGCGGCATCGGCTTCGGGCTCGGCGCGGTGATGCACAGCGCGATCACGCTGAAGGACGGCCAGGTCGAACAACGCAACTTCGATGGCTACCACGTGCTGCGCATCGCGGAGATGCCGAAGGTCGAGGTGCATATCGTGCCGTCGGCCGAAGCGCCGACCGGGGTCGGTGAGCCGGGCGTCGCGCCGGTCGGGCCCGCGGTCGCGAACGCGATCTTCGCGGCAACGGGCAAGCGGCATTACGTGCTGCCGTTCGATTCGGCGGATAGCGCGAAGGCTTGACGGCGGGGCGACACGCCGGCCGCGGGGCGGAGACGCCCTGCGGCCGGCGTTTTCAATGCATCGCGGGAATGTCGTGCTTGTTCGAGCCGACGCCGCCCGACCTCGCGCGGCCCGTCCGCCCTCCTTACTCCTGCTCGACTTCCGGCCAAAGCCTCGGAAACAGAAACCGGAGGCTGCTCAGCGGCAATCCGAACGAAAGTTCACCGCGATGCGAAGGCGAAGTCAGCAGAGCGCAGTCGCCAGCGGGGTATCGCGTACGGCAAGCAACCGCTGCGACGAATCGACGAGTTCGGCGGCCTGCTCGAGCAGCGGATCGAGTACGCGATCTTCGGGAAACAACGGCTCGAAGGTGGCGACGGTCGTCATGCTTCCGTGCAGGGTTTCATGTAGGGTTCGATGTCGGCAATTTTGGCCACTTATGTCACTGATTCATATTGATTTTCCATCGAGCCGTGTAGGGTTCGATGTCGTGTTCCCATCCCCTGCCGCCGCCCTGGATCGCGCACATGTTGCCCCCGGCTCCCCCGCGTTACGTCAGATGTAACGCCCGTAACGTCGGCCGCCGATGCTACGTAACAATCCTTCACCTTTGCTCTGACCCTTTCCCTACCTGCGGCACGCCGCTCCTTGAAAATTCTTTTAAATTCAAGGCCAGAGTGCCGTCCGCTCGGGTGCCGCCCCCTGTCGTGACACGACGATCCCTTCCCTGGCCCGGAAGTTGCAGCACAGGACCCGCAAACACTCCTTTATGGACATGCGAGGGCCACCATGGATTGCAAATACCTGTACATCGACAACATAAAAATCAACTTCGTGCGCCGCACGATCGAAATCGACAACAAGATCGTCGACGTCACGCCGCGTGAATTCGACGTCGTCGAATTCCTGCTCGACAACATGAACAAGATCGTGCCGCGGCAGGCAATCCAGGAAGCCGTGTGGGGCCGTGAACTCGGCGTGTCGTCGCGCACGCTCGACACCCATATCTCGCGTATCCGCTCGAAGCTGCAACTCGATCACGACAAGAACCTGCGGATCATTCCGATCTATGCGGTCGGCTATCGCCTGGTGCTGTTCGGTGCGGCGATGACGCACGTCGAGCGCCACGAAGCCGCGCCGATCCTGCGCGCGACACCGCAAGCCGTGATGGCCGCCGACTACGCCTGACGATTTACCCGCGAGCCGCATGCATGCGGCTCGCCTGCCAAGCTCCCCCCACCGCGCTGCGCCGATCCGCAGCGCTTCGCGGCACGCCCGTCGGGCGCGGCCCGCACGCCGCCCGGCCCGCCAGCCAGTCGCGACCCGACCGCCGCCTCCGGGCGGCGGTCGCTTTTGGGCGCAGGCGGCCGCACGACACCGCGTTTCGTCACGCGTCGTCGCGTCCACTCGTGCCCCCGCCGATGCCCGCGACTACGGAATCCGGCGTGACACACGACCCTCGCCGTCCCTACAATCGACCCGGTAGCCGCGCGCCCTCCGCGCCGCCGGCCCGGAACGAACGGAACGATCATGAAGATGCGCGATTCGCGAATCGCCGTCGCCTGCCTTTGCGCGTTGGCCGCGCTGGTCGCACTCGTGTGCACCGCGCCGCCCGTTGCGCACGCGGCGAACGACACCACGCTTCACGCCGCGTCGATGACGCCGGGCGATCCGGATGACGGCAGCGCCGGTCGCGACACGCCGCCCGCACGCCAGCGCCGGATGGATGCCGCTGCAACCACGCCGCCCGATCGCGTGCGCCGGCAAGCTTCGCCGGCGGCCTCCGCCGATCCGCCTTCGTGCCATGCCCGGCCCGTGATGACGATGTGTCGCGGCCTCCACTCGAACGACGCGAAGCGGCGCTGCATGCGCTGCCTCGATCAGTAGCGACGCGCAACGCGCCGCCTCATGCGGCGCGTTGTGCCTCCAGCCACGCCTGGAACATCAGCACCGTCCACAGCTGGTGCTGCCAGTTCATCCGGCCGGTCACGTGCTGCCGCCACAGACGTTCGACCGCATCCGCATCGAAATAGCCTTCCTCGCGCAACCGCGACGGCCGCAGCAGCGCCTCGGCCCAGTCGCGCAGCGCGCCGCGCAGCCAGTGATCGACGGGCGCGCAGAAGCCCTGCTTCGGCCGGTCGATCAGCGCGGACGGCACGTAGCGGTCGAGCAGCCGGCGCAGCAGCGCCTTCGATTGCCCTTCCGGCAAGCGCACGTGCGCCGGCACGCGCCACGCGAATTCGACGACGTGATGATCGAGGAACGGCATGCGCGTTTCGAGGCTCACCGCCATCGCCGCGCGATCGACTTTCGCGAGGATGTCGGTCGGCAGGTACGTGAGCGTGTCGATCGCCATCGCCTGCTCGGCGAAGCTCAGGTGCGCGGGCCACGCGGATACGGTATCGAGCGGCGTCGCCGGCTCCTGCCCCGACAGCGCGAGGCGCTCGGGATGATGCACCGACGACATCAGCAGCCGGTACAGCCCGATGCGGCTCTCGGCGGTCATCACGTGGCCGAGCTTGTGCAGGCGATCGCCGATGCGCGCCGCCGATTCGCGTGCCTCCACGCCGCCCCACGCCCCCTGCGCGACGGCCGCAAGCTGATCCGCGTGATCGGGCCGCAACGCATGCAGCGCGGCGGCGATCCGCGCGCGCACGGCGCCCGGCACGCGATGCAGCTTGCGCCACAGGCGCGGCGTCAGGAAATAGCGCGTGTAGCCGCCGAACAGCTCGTCGCCGCCGTCGCCGGACAGGCTCACCTTCACGTGCCGGCGCGTCAGCTCCGACACGAGAAAGGTCGGGATCTGCGACGCATCGGAAAACGGCTCGTCGTAGATCGACGGCAGCTTCGGCACGACGCCGAGCGCGTGGTCGGCCGTGACGTAGAGCTCGGTATGGCGCGTGCCGAGATGGCGCGCGACGGCCTTCGCATAACCGGCCTCGTCGTAGCCGGCCTCATGGAAGCCGATCGTGAACGTATCGACCGGTGTCGACGATTGCGCCTGCATCAGCGCGACGATCGTCGACGAATCGATGCCGCCGGACAGGAACGCGCCGAGCGGCACGTCGGCTTCCATCTGCCGCGCGACGGCCTGGCGCAGGACCGCGTCGAGCTGGCCCACCGCGTCGTCGGCACTGCCCTCGAACGGCTGCGCGCGACCGTCCTCGATCACCTGTTCGAGCGTCCAGTACGCACGCAGGCGCGGCGTGTCGCGCGCATGCTCGAACTGGATATACGTGCCGGGCGGCAGCTTGTGGATGCCGCGATAGATCGTATGCGGCGCGGGCACGCTCGACTGGCGCAGGTACAGGCACAGCGCATCGCGATCGATCGCGCCGTCGAAGCCCGGATAACCGCGCAGCGCCTTCAGTTCGGACGCGAACACGAGCGCGTCGCCGATCCGGCCGTAGTAGAGCGGTTTTTCGCCGATCCGGTCACGCGCGAGCGTCAGCACCCGCGATGCACGATTCCACAGCGCGAACGCAAACATGCCGGTCGCGCGCCGCAGCGTCGCGTCGACACCCCACGCGACGATCGCCGCGATCAGCACCTCGCTGTCGGAGTGGCCGCGCCACGCCGGTGCGCGCCCCGCGCGCTCGAGCTCCGCGCGCAGTTCGCGATGGTTGTAGATTTCGCCGTTGAAGACCATGACGTAGCGACCGCACGCGGATGCCATCGGCTGTCGGCCGTGTACCGACAGGTCGACGATCGCGAGCCGCCGGTGGCCGAGCGCGATGCCGGCTTCCGGGTCGACCCAGATCCCCTGCCCGTCCGGCCCGCGATGCGCAAGGCTCGCCGTCATGCGCGCGAGTGTGCCGCGCGCTGTCTCCTCATCGCAGGCGACGCTATTCAAAAAGCCGTCGATTCCGCACATTGATTTGTCCGCCCCTGTTGACCAGTTCCGTCACGCACGGCGCAACCTCGCGGCCCGCCGTCCGGCGTGACGACCGGGCCATATTACGAAGAAATAAATCAGCAATAATTCATAGGTGAACTCGCCAATCACTCGAAAAAAACGCTGTCAAGCATCGTGTGCGGAGCGCGTCGGCGCGCGCGGCCGCAGCCGCCCGTCGGGCCGGCCGCGCATGGGCCGGCCCGACGTTCATCGGTCACGGAAAAAACGGGGACGAACGCGACGGACGCGCGGCGTCAGGACGGCAGCCGGCGGGCCGCCAGGTATGCGAGCTGCGCGCGGTTCTGCACGTTGAAGAGTTTTTCGAGCGAGCGGATATGGTGGCCGACCTTGTGCAGCGACGTGCGCAGTGCACTCGCGATCTCCTGGTCGGACAGACCATGCACGAGACGGTCGAGCACCTGTAGTTGCTCGTCGCCGAGCGCGAAGCCGCGCATGCGCGCGATGCGTGCCTCGAGGAACGGCAGCGCGACACGATGCACCGCGAGGCTGACCGACAGCGCACCGCCGATCACGCGATCGTCGATCCATTCGGTGCCGTGCGTCTCCGACGTCACGTTCACCGCGACACGCAGGTCGAGGCGCGGCGCCGACAGGCCGAACAGCACGCCGCTGTTCATCGCGTGCGCACGCAGATGGCCGGCGAGCGCCAGCATCTTGCGGTCGCCGCTGCCCTGCGCGGCCGCCTCGATCTCGTCGAGCTGCCACGCAACCGGAAAGCCGCTCTGCCGCACCTGCGCGAACCGCGGGTCGCTCTCGTAGAGCATGCCCTCGAAAAACGGCTGCATGAACGTCGCGGGAGCGAGGTCGCGAAGCAGGTGCGCGCAAAGGATGCGCCGCCCGATCATTTCGAAAGCGCCATAACCGAGCGTGCTGAAACCGATTTGCCGCAAGCGCGCATGGCATAACGCGAAATCGGCCAAAGCCGGGTCGGTTTTACCGAATTCGATTTGCGCGCCGGTAAAAACGTCGTGCCCGATTGCCTGATATTCATTCGAATAAGCCGCGGCCGTTGCGATATCGGCCTGCGAAAACCACTCGACGCGTGGTGCGCCGTCAGCGTATGTCATGAGGAGCCCGCCCTTTCCCAATATATGAACCTGCGCCCCGTCACGATCTGGTCTTGTCTCGATGGATTTCTGGTCTTGGTTATTTGCGTGCGAATAGGAATCTTCCGCCGCCATTAGTATTACGGCATATTACGCGTACACAAGCGTTTTTGTACAATGCCCCGCGCTGCGTCATGGATGACGATCCGCGCATATCACACCGATGCTCGATCGCACCGCCGCGACGGCCATACACGATACGGCCGCCGCCAGGCGTTATGCGTCGATTCCGAGGGATGGCACATGTCCGACATTGCATTGCATGAAGAAGCGGTCGCCTCAACCTTTCCCCACCCGTCGCACGGGCCGGGCGCGTGCCCCGACGTGCTGCGGGAGCGCCCCGTGCAGGTCGTCTGGTGCGACGACGTGAAACGCGGCGACGTCACGCAGCCGCACGCGCCGAAACTCGGCGTGGCCGATACGCTCGCGCACGCGCAGAGCACGGCCGAGCGCAGCCGGATCGTCGCAAGCCTGCTGCACCTGACGGGTTTCTCGACGTTCGCGTACTTCGCGCTCGAATTCGCGCACGAGCGGGTAGAAAGTCTCTATCTGCACGAAGCATTCACGCCGTCCACCTATCGCGGCGACTACGTGCGCCACCAACATCACGACGTCGATCCGCGCACGCTCGGCGCACGCGTATGCAACATGCCGATCGTGTGGGACCTGCAGCAGTTGCGCCGCGAACACCGCGAGCGCGACGCCGGCCCGCGCGCGTCGCCGGCCGCGCTCGACGGCTTCCTGCAGACGATGCAGGACGACGGGATGTGCAGCGGCATCATGTATTCGATGGCCGTGCCCGGCACGCGGCTGCATGCGTTCATGAGCTTCACCGCGCCGCGCCGCACGCGCGAATGGATCACGCCGGCGACGATCGAGCAGGCGCTGTCGATCGGGCTGTCGGTACACAAGTTCGCGTCGCCGCAGTTGATCTCGACCTCGCGCGAGCGCGCGGTGAACGGGCTCACGCCGTTCGAGCAGGAACTGCTGCTCGGCATTGCCGAAGGCGCATCCGACAAGGAGATCGGCCGGCGCCTCGACACCAGCGCGCACAACGTCGACTATCACCTGCGCAAGCTGCGCAAGCGCTTCGGCGTCGCGAACCGGATCCAGCTCACGTACCTGACGTCGAAGCTCGAATTGATCTGACCGTCGCGCAACGCGTGCGACGTGCCGCAAGCAAGCGCGTAAACGCACATGCCGGCCACGAAGGCCGGCATGTGCGGGTTGCGGCGCGGTGCCGGGCCCGGCGCCGCTTCCTCGAAGACGGCCTGCGTTACTTCAGCAGCGTCATCTGCACCACCTTGACGATCACGAGACCGACCGCGATCACGAGATAGCCGCGCAGCACGGCCATCCAGATTCGCGTCGCCAGCGTCATGTTCTGCGGCTCGAGCGTATCGAGCGGCGGCATGCGCCACGTGTCGCGCAACGTGCGATCGATGGCCGGTTCGATCACGCGCTTGTTGCGACGGATCAATACCGTCGCGATATAACCCGTGATCGCGAGCACGGTGCCGCCGACCAGCACGTCGATGATCGCTTCGCCGCTGATATCCGGATACATCACCGACGCCGTGAGGATGATCGACAGCAGCACGAGCACCCAGATCACCGCACCGGTGAACACGTTGAGCTTCGTCGAGTTGACCCACGGGCCGAGCACCTGGCGGTCGTTGCACAGCACCAGCAGGAACACCGTCGCGCTCGGCAGCAGCACGCCCGCGAGCGTCTGCACCGCTTCCGTCAGCAGGCCGAGCGGGCTGCCCGGAATCAGCACGAGCGTGGCCGCGGCCGCGACGATGCCGAAATACACGAGATAGAAACCCTTCGCGTCGGACACGCCGCGGTGCAGCGAGTGACGGATCTTGAACACGTCGCCGATCGCATAGGCCGTCGACAGCGACACGGCCGCCGCGCCGATGATGCACGCGTCGAGCAGCGCCACCGCGAACAGCGTTGCGCTCGTGCGGCCGGCATACTTCTCGAGGCCCGCGATGATGCCGCCCGCGTCGGTGAAGTTGCCGGCTTCCGGATGCCCGTTGAACAGCGCGGCGCTGAAACCGATCATGGCGACCGCACCGATCAGCACGAACACGATGCCGATCCACAGGTCGGCCTTTTCATACTTCATGAAGCGCGGCGTGATGCGCTTGTCGATCACGTAGCTCTGCTGGAAGAACAACTGCCACGGCGCGACGGTCGTGCCGACGATGCCGATCACGAGCAGCATCACGTCCGACAGCTTCGCGTGCGCGGGCCAGTTCGGCACGAAGAAATCGCGCGTCATCTGCGCAACGGGCGGATGGATCGACACGAGCACCGGCACCAGCAGCAGGCTCAGCACGCACAGCCCGATCGCGAACCGCTCGAAGCGCCTGAAATCCCCGGTACTCACCGCGGCCATGGTCAGCGCCGCGGCCACGCACACGCCGGCGACCTTCGGCAGCCCGAAGAAATCCAGCACGAACGTGATGCCGATGAACTCGGTGACGATGGTGAGCGCATTGAGCAGGAACAGGTCGATCACGCTGAACGCGCCCCAGAACTTGCCGAAGCGCTCGAAGATCAGCCGTGCATGCCCGACGCCCGTCACCGCGCCGAGGCGCAGCACCATTTCCTGGTTCACGTACAGCACGGGCACGAGCAGCAGCAGCGTCCACAGCAGCGTCGTGCCGTAGTTCTGGCCGGCCTGCGTGTAGGTGCCGAATGCGCCGGCGTCGTTGTCGCCCACCATCACGATGAGGCCCGGGCCGATGATCGCGAGCAGCGTGCGCAGGCGCGCCCACCACGAGCCGCGCGTGCCGGTGTCGTGATGCGCGATCGTACCGAGCGCGCCGCGGATGTCGCCAAGGTGGGCCTCGTCGAGCACGGCGGCGCGTTCGACGGCGATCGGTGGAGAAACGTTGGATGGCGTGGACATGATGTATTCCGTACGGCTAATGGTTATCTGGCGAGCGTGCGACCTTGGGATACGCGCGGGGCGACCGCCCGATGGCGGCCGCGCGTGCGCATGCCGAGGCGCGCTCGGCGCTTCTTTCAGCGGATCAGCGATTTCAGCCGGTTCAACAGGCGGGAGAACACCCGCGGACGGGCGTCGAGCATCAGCATCGCGTCGAAGTCGTTGCGCGATTCCGTGACGTGCGGGAGATTCGACAGCAGAAGGCCGAAGTTCATGGTCTGGCTCCGTGCGGCGACGGCGAGCGTGCCGGCCGCGTGGTGGGCGCGGGGCCAGTCCAGCGCCTGAACGACGTGTCAGGCTAGTCGGCCGGATTGTCCCTGCGACCCGGGTTCAAAAGGGTCTGTGTGTGCAACGGGCATAAGGGACAACTGTCACTGTCGTTCATGGCGGCTCCTGTGCGGTGTTCCGGAGAACACGGTTGACCGCCGTCAGGCGTGCGGGCCGGCATTCGCGCGCCAGGGAAAGGCGTGCGCGAACGCGGCCGCCTGCCAGGCGGCGGTGAAACCGGGCGGCGCATGCGAAAACGCATCACGCTAACCGGCGCGAATCAGGGTGCACGTAGGAATTTGCTGCGGAATACTGCTGCGCGCACCGTTTGCCCGGGGGACAAACGGCGGCTTCGATGAGGCGCGGACGTCGGTCGCTCAGGCGGAAATTTCGTTCGAAGATCGACTACTGCAGGCGTCCAAGGCGGCGGCCCCAAGAGTGAAGATGCCGGATTCTATGGACGGCCCGAAAGTGAAGTCAACCCCGCCAAACCCCATTTCCCGAAATAAATTTCCGCCTTCGCGGCACTGAAAGAATTGCCCTTGAAATGGCGTGCCGAAACCTTTCAGCGCGTCATGTCACGGTCACGATCCGATGTGTGCGAACAACGGCGCGGCACCCGGCCGTCGCCTCGTCGTGCCGGCCTCGCACCCTCGCGCTCCGCGGCGACGCATCCGCCACGCACGGCGCGTTTCATGCGTTTTTTACTTGCGCTGCAGCAAACGACGCGAATACAATCCGCCGCAATTCATCACAGGAGTCCCTCCGTGGACACATGCTCTAGTTGCAGTTCGACGCCGGTCCAGGCCGGCCAAGCCATCGCGAGATAGCAGCCAGACGCATGTCTTACGCCGCTAGCTCGCATTCGTCGGGTTAGCGCGCTTCCTTCCGGGCCGGCCATCGCCGGTTCGTCTGTTGCACGCTCCGTTACGTTCCACCCTCCGATCGCAGGCCGCGTCACGCGCCCGCGCTCGATCACGTCGTCCGGCCTTCGCCGGACCGGACGGAGGCAGTGTCATGTTTCTTCAATCGCTCGCGGTCAGGCTCAAGCGCATCGTGCATGTCGCATGCGACCGCTCGTTCGTTTCCGGCCTCTCGCCGCTCGCCCATGCACTCGGCCACTGGCGCAGCTCGGCGCTCGCCCACGTGCCGGCAGCGCCCCGCCCGCTCGACTGCCTGCTGTTCGCCGTGATGGCGGCCGCGGTCGCGCTCGTCGCGCTGCTGTGCTCGGCCGCGCCGCGCCTCGGCTTCGCGCAGGTGTGGCGTATCGGCGGCTGGCTGCCGTAAGCCCCGCCCCGCGCGGCGGTGGCATGTGCCATGTACCGCCGCGTCAAGCTCGCCGCACCACGTTTTCGTTTCTTCAGCGTAACTAATCAAACCACCGACGGAACCCACATGAAGAACTACCTCGAACCCGTCCCGCGCTCGTTCCGCCTCAATGCGCTCGCCGCGCTGCTGCTGTCGCTCGCCGCCGCGCCCGCGTTCGCGCAATCGTCGCCGCCGGCCGCGGCCGAACCGGCGGCCGGCGCCAGTGACGTCGCCGCTCCCGCACAACAGGCCGCCGATGCTGCCGCGCCCGCTCCCGTCGGCCTTTGGGAACGCTCGAACCTGCTCGGCAACATGGGCGGCCTGCGCGACGTGCTCGGCGATCACGGCATCACGCTGAACCTGCAGGAGACCAGCGAGTACCTGTACAACACGTCGGGCGGCACGGGTCGCGGCGGCGCCTACCAGGGGCTCACGCAATTCGGCTTCGACGTCGACACCGGCAAGGCGATCGGCCTGCCGGGCGGCACGTTCAACGTGTCGGCGCTGCAGATTCACGGCACCAACCTCACGCAACGTTATCTGCAGACGCTGCAGACCGCGACCGGTATCGAGGCGAATTCGACCACGCGCCTGTGGGAGCTCTGGTACCAGCAGTCGCTGCTCGACGGCAAGGTCGACGTGAAGGTCGGCCAGCAGAGCGTCGACCAGGAATTCATGGTGAGCCAGAACGCGTCGGCCTTCATGAACGCCACGTTCGGCTGGCCCGTGCTGCCGTCGACCGATCTGCCGGCCGGCGGCCCCGCGTATCCGATGTCGTCGCTCGGCGTGCGGCTGCGCGTGAAGCCCGCCGATGCGTGGACCGCGATGGTCGGCGTGTTCGACGGCAATCCGGCCGGCCGCACCGACGGCGATGCGCAGGTGCTGAACGCGCACGGCACCAACTTCAACCTGCGCAGCGGCGCGTTCGTGATCGGCGAAGTGCAATACGCGCTGAACGCGCCGCCCGCCGATCCGAAGGCGCCGCAGCCGGCCGGCCTGCCGGGTACGTACAAGCTCGGCTTCTGGTATCAGTCGCAGCATGCGAACGATCCGCGCTACGGCACCGACGGCCTGTCGCTCGCGAATCCGGCGAGCAACGGCATGCCGGCCACGCATCGCGGCAACTACAGTTTCTATGCGGTCGCGGACCAGATGGTGTGGCGGCCGTCGCCGGACAGCCCGCGCTCGGTGGGCGTGTTCGCGCGCGTGATGGGCGCACCGGGCGATCGCAATACCGTCGATTTCGCCGCCAATGCAGGCGTGACGCTGAAGGCGCCGTTCAAGGGACGCGACAACGACGTCGCGGGTCTCGCGGTCGGCTACACGAAGATCGGCTCGCATGCGCGCGGCCTCGACGGCGACACCGGCGCATACACGACACCCGGCTATCCGGTACGCCGCGCGGAAACGGTCGTCGAGGCGACCTACCAGTACCAGGTCACGCCGTGGTGGCAGTTGCAGGCCGACCTGCAGCACTTCTTCCGTCCGGGCGGCGGCATCCCGAACCCGAACGCGGCCGGTGCGCGCATCGGGGACGAAACGGTGGTCGGCGTGCGCACGACGATCGTGTTCTGACGCACGCCGGATGCAGACACGGGCCGGACGGCCCGTGCGTGCTCTCGCGGTGCAAGCGCGCGGCGAGTGCCGCGCGTCACTCGCCGTACAGCCCGAGCAGTTTCAGCGTGACGCCGTTGGTCCAGCCGAAGCCGTCCTGCAGCGGATATTCGCCGCCGCCTCCACCGCCCGTGCCGGCGCCTTCGACCACGTACTTCTCGACGAGCTTGCCTTCGGTCGCATACACGTGCTTCACGTCGGACAGGAAACGCGTGCCGATGTCCTTCGCGAGCGCCGGTTCGCCATAGCGCCGCAGCCCGTCGATCGCGATCCACTGCAACGGCGCCCAGCCGTTCGGCGCGTCCCACTGCTGCCCCGTGTTCTCGGTGGTCGTCGCGAGGCCGCCCGGCTGCAGCAGCGTCTTGCGCACCTCGCGCGCGGTCGCCTTCGCGCGCTCGGGCCACGCAACGCCCGCGAACAACGGATACAGCGCGGCGGCCGTCACGGCGTCGCGCGGCTTGCGCAACTGCCAGTCGTAGTCGCCGTAGTAACCGCGACGGTTCCACAGATAGCGGTTGATCGCGGCCGCACGCCGCGCCGCGCGCCCGGAAAAATCGGTCACGCAGGCCACGTCGCGCGTGAGCGCGCAGCCCTTCACGATCGTCGTCTCGAGATGGAACATCAGGCTGTTCAGGTCGACCGGCACGATCGACGTCGTGCGGATCGTCGCGAGCGTCTTGCCGTCGCCGAACCAGCGCGAGCTGTAGTCCCAGCCGCTTTCGGCACCCGCGCGCAGGTCGCGGTACACCTCGTTCGCCGGACGCCCCGGCACCGACTTCGCGGTCGTCACGTCCTCGAGATACGACTCGTCGCGCGGCGTATCGCTCGCATCCCAGTAGCGGTTCAGCACCGCGCCGTCGGGCATCGCGACCACATTGCGCGTGGCCTGCCCGCGTGGCGTCGTGGTTTCGCCCTGCATCCAGTACGCGTGCTCCTTGCGCAGTTCCGGCAGATATTTCTGGTAGACCTTGTCGCCTTCGGCCTGTGCGGCAAGCGTGACCATATAGGCGAAGAACGGCGGCTGCGAGCGGCTCGCATAGTACGTACGGTTGCCGTTCGGGATGTGCCCGATCGTGTCGATCAGATGGGCGAAGTTGTCGAGCATGTCGTCGACGAGATCCTCGCGGCCCGACACCTGCAGCCCGAGCATCGTGAAATAGGTATCCCAGTAGTAGCCTTCGCGGAAGCGGCCGCCCGGCACGACATACGGTTTCGGCAGCGGAATCAGCGAACTGTAGGGCGGCACTGTCGTGCTCGTGCGCGTGAGCTGCGGCCACAGCCAGTCGATGTGCTGGCGCAGCGTCTGGTTCGTCGGCGGCGTGACGCCGCCTTCCGGGGGCGGCGTGAAATGCTGGCCGACGAACGCCTTCAGCGAGAAGCCCGGCTGCGATTTCTGTTGCTGATACAACTGTACGATCGTCGCGGGATCGCTGTCGGGCGTCGCGTCGACGAAGGTCTTCTGGTCGGGATAGATCTGCGCGGTCTGCACGGCGACGAACAGGTCGCCGTAGAGCTGGCTCGGCGGCGGCAGCAGCGTGCCCGACGCGGGGCCGGCAACCGCGGCCGTCGCGGGCGCCGCCGACTGATCGATCGACTGCGCGGCGGCCCGGTTCGCGTTGTCGGCCTGCGCGGCGCAGCCGGCAACGGCGAGATACGCGACGGCCAGTGCGGCGGCCCAGCGAAGACGCGGCGCGGCGCGCCCGAGCGGCGGTGAGCGACGGAGCGGAAAGCGGGTTGAGAAGCGCGTTGGGATGCGCGTTGAGACGCGGGATGCAATCGATGCGGCACGACGTGACGTCATGACGTGTCCCCTCCTTTCGATGGTGAGTGGGTCGGCACGAGGTCTCGTTCGCGCGCGCGCTCGTCTCGATGGCCCTCGATCGATGCGCGTCGTTTTGTGTTGCGAGTGGGCCTGACTGTCGCACGAAACGTGCACATCAAGCAAGTTTCGATTCGCGCGGCTCGCGCAGGCGACCTGCGTCGCGTGGACGCGATCCCGACGCGTGCGGTGCACAAACGCGATGCATGCGCGGCGTTTGCGCGGTCGTTCTTTCCGCGCCGCCCGCGAAAAGAACGACTGTTGCACTATGCGGAACATCTGTTGTCGTACGTGACTCAACGGTCACATTGTGGGCATAATGGCGTCTTTACCGCGCGCCCAGCCCATGTCGCCCGTCTTTCTAGCACCGCTCATCGTTGCCTGTGCGTTGTTCATGGAAAGCGTCGACGCGAACATCATCGTCACCGCCCTGCCCGCGATGGCGAGGGACTTCGGGCACAGCCCCGTCACGTTGAACATTGCGATCACGGCCTACGTGGTCGGGCTCGGCGTGTTCATTCCGATCTGCGGCTGGCTGGCCGACCGCTTCAGCGCGCGCTCCGTGTTCCGCACCGCGATCGGCATCTTCGTCGTCGGCTCGCTGATGTGCGCGGCATCCAATTCCCTCGGCGTGCTCACGTTCGCACGCTTCATCCAGGGCGTCGGCGGCGCGATGATGGTGCCCGTCGGTCGCATCATCATTTTCCGCGCCGTGCCGCGCTCGGATCTCGTGCGCGCGATGAACTACCTCGCGATTCCCGCGCTGTTCGGGCCCACGGTCGGGCCGCTCGTCGGCGGCTTCATCACGACCTACCTGCACTGGCGGATGATCTTCTTCATCAACGTGCCGATCGGCATCTACGGGATCTACCTCGCGAGCAAGCACATCGCAAACACGCACGAGCCCGATCCGGGCCCGCTCGACTGGTTCGGATTCCTGCTGTCGGCCAGCGGCGCCGCACTGCTGCTGATGGGCCTCACGCTGATCGACGGTGCGCTCACGTCACGCTCGAACGCCCTCGTCATGTGCGTGACCGGCACCGTCCTGCTCGCGCTCTACGTGCCGTACGCGCGCCGCAAGGAACGCCCGGTGCTCGACCTCAGCTTCCTCAAGATCCCGACGTATCACGCGAGCGTCGTCGGCGGGTCGCTGTTCCGCATCGGCCTCGGCGCGGTGCCGTTCCTGCTGCCGCTCGCGCTGCAGGAAGGGCTCGGCATGAGCGCGTTCCACTCGGGCCTCATCACGTGCGCGTCCGCGCTCGGCGGCGCGGTCAGCCGCTCGACCGCCACGCATACGCTGCGCCGCTTCGGTTTTCGCACGGTGCTGATCTACAACGCGGCATTCGCGGGGCTCGCGATCGCCGCGTACGGCGTGTTCCACCCCGGCATGGCGACCTGGGCGATCTGGCTGATCGTGCTCGTCGGCGGCATCTTCCCCGCGCTGCAGTTCACGAGCCTGAACTCGATGATCTATGCGGACATCTCGCCGCGCGACGCGGGCCGCGCGACCAGCCTCGGCAGCGTCGTGCAGCAGATGTCGCTCGGTCTCGGCGTGACGGTGGCCGGCCTCGTGCTGCACGTTTCGCACTGGCTGCAGGGTCATCAGAAGATGGTGTGGTCGGATTTCTGGCCCGCGTTCCTGGTGGTCGGGCTGTGCTCGTTCGCATCGATTCCGATCACGCGGCGGCTGCCGCCCGGCGCCGGCGACGAAGTCGCGCGCGGCAAGCGCCAGTAGCAATCAGTCGGACGAGCGGGAATAGCGACAGGGCAGAACGGGCAGCAGGGAAAACCGCCCGCGAAGCAAACCGGAAAAAACAAAAAAATCAGCGGACATCCACACGGGGCCGGTGCACAGCCGCATGGATGTCCGCTCAGGGCTCCGGGTCTCCCGATGGGGGTTGAGAATCCCGGATTCGCTTCCTGCGTGCCATGGACATATGTGCGTCGGAAGCGGAATCGTTGCGCGCACATTTCGTCGCGCCATGGACTGCACTATAGGGAAACTTGCGAAACGTATCTGTCAACCATTGTCAGACACGTTGCATCGGCACGTCGCACGCGCGCGCCGCTTTCGCGCTAAAGTGGTTCCCGACCATCACTCCCGGCCGACCCTCCGATGCTTACGCTCTCGCCCGCCGCCGCCCGCGCCCTGCATCTCGCCGCGCAAGGCCTGCTGACGCCGCCCCGCCGCAAGGCGACCAAAGCCGACGTGCTCGACACGATCCGCCGGATGGCGCAGCTGCAGATCGATACCATCCACGTCGTCGCGCGCAGCCCGTATCTCGTGCTGTTCAGCCGTCTCGGCGATTTCTCGCCGCAGTGGCTCGACGAACATCTCGCCGAGGCGCGGCTGTTCGAATACTGGTCGCACGAAGCGTGCTTCCTGCCGGTCGAGCAGTTCGGCCTGATGCGCTACAAGATGCTCGATCCGTCGGGGATGGGCTGGAAATATGCGGCCGACTGGCACGAGCAGAATCGTCCGGAGATCGAACGGCTGCTTGCGCGGATTCGCGAGGAAGGCCCGGTGCGGTCGGCCGATTTCGCGCGCGAGGATGGCGTGAAGGGCAACGGCTGGTGGGATCGCAAGCCCGAGAAGCGCCACCTGGAAGTGCTGTTCACGACGGGCGACCTGATGGTGTCGGAACGCCGCAATTTCCAGCGCGTGTACGACGTGCGCGAGCGCGTGCTGCCCGGCTGGGACGACACGCGCGACCTGCCGCCGCGCGAAGCCGTGCTGCCCGCGCTGCTCGACTACACGTGCCGTGCACTCGGCGTCGTGCGCGCGGACTGGGTGGCCGACTACTATCGGCTGCCGCGCCGCTCCTACCGCGCGGAGCTCGAGCAGCTCGCCGACGCGGGCGACCTGATCCCGGTGGCGATCGACGACTGGAAGGAGCCGGCCTACGTGCATCGCTCGCTCGAAGCGTTGCTGCCGGCCGCCGAGGCCGACACGCTGCGCTCGACGGTCACGACGCTGCTGTCGCCGTTCGACCCGGTCGTATGGGACCGGCGGCGTGCGTCGACGCTATTCGGTTTCGACTACACGATCGAATGCTATACGCCCGAGCACAAGCGGCGTTATGGCTATTTCTGCCTGCCGGTGCTGCATCGCGGCCGGCTGGTCGGGCGCGTCGACGCGAAGGCGCATCGCACGCTCCGCACGTTCGAACTGAAGGCCGTGCATGTCGAGCCGGGCGTGCGGTTCGGCACGGGGCTCGCCGCCGATGTCGCGAAGGCGGTGAAGAAACTCGCGGCGTGGCACGGCACGCCGGAAGTCACGACCCGGCACGCACCGCCGGAACTGGTGAAGGCGCTGGCCGCCGACTGATACCCGCGCATTCGGCTCGACATTCGGCTCACGCAGCCGGCCCGCAAGGCCGGCTTACGCGGCCGGCCGAGGATCAGTCGCGCAGCTTGCGGAAACGCGGCGTGCCGTCTTCGAGGTTCCCGTTGAACATCGCTTCCGGGCGCACCCACAGCCCGCGCGCATGCGGCCACAGGTGTTCGTACACGACCACCGATTCCTCGGTTTCGGAATGGCGGGCAACGCCGATGTAGCGATACAGCCCGCCCTTGTAATGGCGATGCGTCGCGAGCTGTTCGGCTTCCTGTTCGGTCATGATCGGTTTCTCTTCGGCAAAAACGGAAAGCGCGTATTGTATGCGCTGCGCGTCAGCGTTTCGCGTAGATGTCCGGGCGGCGGATCTCCATCACCCGCTCGGGGTTCGCGCACGCCCCGAAGCCGACCGGCCGGTACAGCTCGTGCGCATCGGACGTCACGAGCATGATGCGGCGCAGGCCCTGCACCATCTCCTGCGCGAACACGTGGTCGATCAGCGCGCGGCCGTAGCCGTTGCCGCGTTCGGCCGGCAGCACGAACACGTCGCACAGGTACGCGAACGTCGCGTGATCGGTCACGAGGCGCGCGAAGCCGACGAGCCGGTCGCCGATATACGCGCCGAAACAAAGGGAACCCTCGATCGCCTTCTCCACCACGTCGCGTGGAATACCCTGCGACCAGTACGCATCGCGATGCAGGAAGTCGAAGATCGCGTCGACGTCGAGTTCGCGCTTGTCGGTGGAAAATCTCAGCGTGGCGGGGGTGGCAGCAGGCACGTCGGTCTCCGGTCGGGGTGGTGGAAAGCGAAGTGTCGACGATACCGCGCGGCGCGGCGGGGGACAAGGTACAGTGCCGATCATCCGGACGACGCGAAGACGCTGCTCGACCCTCCCGTTTCGCCGCGGGCGCAACCGACCGCACGGGCGACGGGCCGCGATTCGGTGACAATGTCGTCTGCCCGATAACCTGCCACGCCGCTTCATGCCCTACCGCCTCATCGCATTCGACTTCGACGGCACGCTCGCCGATTCGCTCGACAGTTTTCTCGCGGCGCTGTCGGAAGCGTCGCGCATGCACGGCTTTCGCGACGCCACGCCCGAGCTGCGTCCGGCACTGCGCGGGATGTCGGCGCGCGACATCATTCGCGCGCTCGACGTGCCGATGTGGAAAGTGCCGCGCGTGACGATCGACATGCGTCGCCTGATGCGGCCGCGCGTCGCGCACGTGGCGTTGTTCCCCGGCGTCGGCGAAACGTTCGACGCGCTCGCCGCGCGCGGCATTCGCATCGCGATCGCCACGTCGAATACCGAGGAGATCGTGCGCGACCGGCTCGGCCCGCACGCCAGCAGCCGGGTCGAACATTTCGCGTGCGGCATTCCGCTGTTCGGCAAGGCACGTCGCCTGCGCGCACTCGTTCATGAAGCCGGCCTGCGCAACGACGAAGTGCTGTACGTGGGCGATGAAATCCGCGACGCCGACGCGGCACGACGCGCGCGCATCGCATTCCAGGGGGTCGCCTGGGGCTACACCGCGCCCGACGCGTTGCAGGCACATTGCACGACACCGTTGCTGCCGCGTCTCGACGCATTGCTCGACCGCGTGTGACACGTTCGCGCGCATCGCGATGCCGGCCAGCGTCGACGCTCGACGCGCGTCACCGCGGCACGCCGATGACTGGCGGATGACACCCACGTGCATTCCGCACGCCGCATGCGCGCAAAAATTGCCGCCGCCACGCACGCGACAGGTACGCAATACCTGCCGGCACGCGTGCTCATCGATTCGTCTTACCAACCGTTACACAAACCACAGCGCGGTAGCACCTGCTACCGGATCGCCCTCCTAGAATCAGTCGGGCCGGGAAACACTTCGACCGGCGCCGCGGCAGAGCGGCGGTCGAATCCGGCCCGGGCGCGCCCGGTCTCTCGCACAGCAACGGATCACCCGATCCGTTTTTCAACCAGAGCCCCGATTGAAAGGAGGTCCCATGAACCGCTTTCCCCACGTCTCGCGCCTTGCCTTGTCTGCCGCTGGCCTGCTTCTCGTCGCCGTGACGGCGACTGCGCAAACCGCACAACCGGCACCGGCCGCGCCGGCCGCCGCCACCGCGACGCGCATCCACGAAGCCGACCAGGCATTCATCACGGACGGCACGAAAACGGTGTCGACGCAGCACGACGCGGCGCGCATCGCCGATTCGCGCACGTCGGACAGCCAGGTCAAGGCGTTCGCGCAACGCGTGTCGGCCGACGATGAAAAGATCATCCAGGCGATGCGCGCAGCCAGCCCGCGCGGCGTCGACGTGCCCGCCAACGACCCCGATGCGGCCGTGCTGAACAGCATCAAGACCCTGCGCGGCGCCGAGTTCGACAAGGCGTACATCGAGCAGGTCGCGCTCGCCGGCCAGCAGAAGACCATCTCGGCCTTCCAGGCCGAAATCGCGTCGGGCCGCGACACGAAGCTGAAGGAAGTCGCACGCCAGTCGCTGCCGATCCTGCAGAAGCATTACGCCGACGCGCAGAAGCTCGCGGAGCGCCACCACCTCGCATCGGCGCAGTAACGCGCCGCCGCGCCGCGCCGCGCATCGTGCGCGGCGCACGGCTTCTTCCCCTGCCGTCGCGTCGCCCCCCTCCCTCCGGCGACGCGTCGCGGCGCACGCCGTGCGTCTTACGCGACACGTTACGTCGCAAGCTTCGCCATCAACCGCACCCTCACCTCCGGCCATTCGTCGTCGATGATGCTGAAGCGCACCGAATTGCGCTTGCGGCCATCCGGCATGATCCGTTCGTGCCGCACGATGCCTTCCTGCTTCGCACCGAGCCGCAGAATCGCCGCGCGCGATTTCTCGTTCAGCTCGTCGGTCGTGAACTGCACGCGCACGCATTGCAGCACGTCGAACGCATAACCCAGCAACAGCCATTTCGCTTCGGTGTTCGCACGCGTGCGCTGCGCCGATTCGCTCAACCACGTATGGCCGATCTCGAGCTTGCGGTTCTTGCGATCGATCTTCCAGAAACGCGTGCTGCCGATCGCGCGGCCCGACGCGCGATCGACGATCGTGAACGGCATCACCGTGCCGGCCGAACGCCCCTGCAATGCGGTGTCGATATACGCGTCGATCGTGTCCGGGCCCGGCACGACCGTGACCTTCAGGTTCCACAACCGGCCGTCCGCGGCAGCGTCCAGCAGCGCCTGCCGATCGGATCGTTCGAGCGGCCGCAGTTCGACGCGTTCGCCGGTGAGAATCGGTTGTTCGAGGGAAGCGGAAGCATCGGTCATGAGCGGTTCCGGAAAAGACGAAAAAACGGCGATGGCGGCGAAACGCCCATCATACGGCCGCGTCAGCCGAGGATCGCGGCCAGCCGGCGGCGGATCGCCTTCGCCTCGCCGCGCAGCGCATCGGTAAACGCATCGACGAGCAGGCTTTTCGGCCGGTGCTCGGGCACGATCACGCTGACGCGGTACGGAAACGACCGGGTGAGCGGCCGCACGTGCAGGTCGCGCCCGACGAAATCGAGCGCGGTCAACGGATTGACGATCGCGACGCCGAGCCCCTGCCGCACGAACGCGCACACCGACACGGCCGACGGCGTGTCGACGACCGAGCGTGGCGCCACGCCGAGCTGCGCAAACGCCTCGTCGATCAGGATGCGGTACGGATCGTTCAGCGACAGGCTCACGAACGGACGATCGGCGAGATCCGGCAGATCGATCGCATCCTGCGCGAGCAGCGGATGGCCGTCGGGCAGCACGCATACTTCGTCGACTTCGAGCAGCGGCGTGAGCACGGTGCCGGCCGGCGCGACGTCGTGCTCGGTCAGCCCGAGGTCGTAGCGCTGCGCGGTGAGCCACTCTTCGAGCATCGGCGATTCCTGCGTTTCGACCGACAGGCTGACGCCCGCATGGGCGTCGCGAAACCGGCGCGCCGCGCCGGGGAGAATCGCGTGCGAGAACGCCGGCAGCGCGATCACCGACAGTTGACCGTCGCGAAACTCGCGCAGGCGCGCGGCCGTGGCCGCGACGCGTTCAAGCCCCACATACGCGAGCCGCACGTCGTCGAACAGCGTCAGCGCGGCCATCGTCGGCCGCAACCGGCCGTGCGCGCGCTCGAACAGCGCGAAACCGACGACCTGCTCCATGCGCGCGAGCTCGCGGCTGATCGTCGGTTGCGACGTATAGAGCATCTCGGCCGCGCGCGTCGTGCTGCCGGTGACCATCAGCGCGCGAAAGACCTCGATATGGCGGTGCGTGAGCATGATCGTCTATATCAAATGTGAATCGAATTTCAATAAATACGCATTTTACTGCATAGATAAACAGGCGCATCATTCACGTTATCCGTTCATTCGACCCGATTCATCCGCCATGTCCCTCGATTCCCGCCAGCTCGCGACGCTCGCGCAGCAATACGGCACCCCGCTGTGGGTGTACGACGCCGACGTCATCCGCGACCGCATCGCCCAACTGCGTCAGTTCGACGTGATCCGCTATGCGCAGAAGGCCAACTCGAACGTCCATATCCTGAAGCTGATGCGCGAGGAAGGCGCGTGCGTCGATGCCGTGTCGCTCGGCGAGATCGAGCGCAGCCTCGCGGCCGGGTTCAGCCCGGCCGGCGAGCCGGAAGGCGTCGTGTTCACGGCCGACCTGATCGACCGCCCGACGCTCGCGGCGGTGCTGAAGCACGGCGTGACCGTGAACGCCGGTTCGCTCGACATGCTCGCGCGCATCGGCGAGCACGCGCCCGGCCACCGCGTGTGGCTGCGCGTCAACCCCGGTTTCGGCCACGGCCACAGCAACAAGACCAACACCGGCGGCCCGCAGAGCAAGCACGGCATCTGGATCGACGACGTGCCGCGCGCGATCGAGATCGTGCGCCAGTACGGGCTGAAGCTGGTCGGCATCCACATGCATATCGGGTCGGGCGTCGACTACGGCCACCTGTCGCAGGTGTGTGATGCGATGGTCGACCTCGTCACGTCGCTCGGCCATGACATCGACGCGATCTCGGCCGGCGGCGGCCTGTCGATCCCGTATCGCGACGGCGAGCCGCGCGTCGACGTCGGTCACTACTTCAGCCAGTGGGACGCCGCGCGCAAGCGGATCGAACGGCATCTCGGCCACCCGGTGCGCATCGAGATCGAACCGGGCCGCTTCCTCGTCGCCGAAGCCGGCACGCTCGTCACCGAAGTGCAGGCCGTCAACCGCCGGCCGAAGCACGATTTCGTGCTGATCGACGCGGGCTTCAACGACCTGATGCGCCCGTCGATGTACGGCAGCTACCACGCGGTGTCGGTGCACGCGCACGATGGCGCGCTGCCGGCCGGACGGCCGCTGGTCGAGCTCGCGATCGCGGGGCCGCTGTGCGAATCGGGCGACGTGTTCACGCAGGACGCGGGCGGCGTGGTCACGCACCGCAAGCTGCCGCAGCCGCAGATCGGAGACCTGCTGTTCCTGCACGACGCGGGCGCGTACGGCGCGTCGATGTCCTCGAACTACAACAGCCGGCCGCTCGCGCCGGAAGTGCTCGTCGATCGCGGCACGCCGCGGCTGATCCGCCGCCGGCAGACGATCGACGAATTGCTCGCGCTCGAAACGTTCGAGTAAGGCCGGCACGACGGAACGGGGTGCGCGGCCTGCGCACCTCGCCCCCTCACCTCACCGTCACGCGCACGTCGGCGCCCGCCGCACGCCACGCCTTCAGCAACGCCGCGCGTCGCCGCGGATAGCGCACGTCCAGCCGTTCGAGCGCGACGATGCGATCCGTCCGGAAATGCCGGAAATCGTTCCGGCCTTCGCACCACGCCGCCAGGATCCGCACGTCATTGAAATAGCCGAGCGCGAATGGTCACACGATCCGTTCGCCGCCCGTTTTCCGGCCCTCGTCCGCGTAGCGGATCCTGACCTTGCTTTCGGTACGGATCGCCGTGCGCACGACACCCATGTCGACGGTTTCCCGATCGACGATCGTGCGCGGGCCGACGAGCAGCGTCGTGCATTCCATCTCGCGGCGCAGCTCGGCGGGCAGCACCGCGGAGATCTTCGCGAGCGCATCGGACGCAGCCGTCGTGAGCTGCGCATCGGCGAACTTCCCGACCCAGCGAAAACCGAGCATCAGCGCTTCCAGCTCCGTTTGCGAGAACATCAGCGGCGGCAGCATGAACCCAGCACGCAGCACATAACCGACACCGGGCTCACCGTCAATGTCCGCGCCCTGCGCCTGCAGCGACGCGATATCGCGATAGACCGTACGGAGGCTGACGCCGAGTTCCCCGGCCAGCACGCGGCCGCTCACCGGGCGGCGGTGGCGCCGCAGCACCTGCAGCAGCGCGAGCAATCGTTCGGCACGCGTCATCGTTCCATGCTGCCATTTTCTGACAGCATCCGTTCATAGAATGGGACGCATCTTAATCGATCCCGGGACGGCCCCGCATGACCTCTCCGAATCTCGTTCTCCTGTATGTCGACGACCCGACGCGCAGCGCGCAGTTCTACGCGCGCCTGTTCGGGCGCCCGCCCGTCGCCGCGTTTCCCACCTATGCGGCATTCACGTTCGACAACGGGTTGCACCTGGGCCTGTGGTCGACCCGCGCGCGCGATTTCGTGTCGGGCGGCGCCGGCCACCGCTCGGAGCTGGCATTCATGGTCGACGACGACCACGAGGTGCGGCGCCTGTACGAAGCGTGGAAAGCGCTCGGCGTGACGTTCGAGCAGGCGCCGATGACGGCCGTGTTCGGCCTGACGTTCGTCGCGCTCGACCCGGACGGCCACCGCTTGCGCGTGTGTACCCCAGACGATTGAGCGCGAACGGGCGCGACCCGCGGCGGGTCGCGCCCGTTCCCTCTACCAGGCGCGCGCGTCAGCCCGCGCGCTGCACGGGTGCCACTTTCGAGAAGTATTTCGCGCCCGCCACGCAGCCGACCACGACGACCGTCACGACGACCATCGACGGCGGCACCGTCTCGTGCAGCAGCCCGGCCGCCAGCAGCAGGCCGAAGAAGGGCTGCAGCAGCTGCAACTGGCCGACGCTCGCGATCCCGCCGAGCGCGAGCCCGCGATACCAGAACACGAAGCCGATCAGCATGCTGAACAGCGACACGTACGCGAGCCCCCACAGCGCGGCGGCATCGACGCCGTCGAACGACGCGGGCGAGGTGAGCCACGTGAGCGGCAACATCAGCGGCAGCGACAACACGAGCGCCCACGAGATCACCTGCCACCCGCCGAGCTGGCGCGACAGGCGCGCGCCTTCCGCGTAGCCGAGCCCGCATGCGACGATCGCGGCCAGCATCAGCGCATCGCCGATCACGGACGCCTGGCCGCCGTTGCGCAACGCAAACGCAGCCACCGCACCGCTGCCGACGATCGAGAAGATCCAGAACGGCAGCCGCGGCCGCTCGCCGCCGCGCCACACGCCGAACAGCGCGGTCGCGAGCGGCAGCAGCCCGACGAACACGATCGCGTGCGCGGACGTCACATGTTTCAGCGCGAGCGCCGTCAGCAACGGAAAACCGACGACGACCCCGAGCGCGACGATGGCCAGCGACACGGCCTCGGCGCGGGTCGGCCGCCGCTGCTTCAGCACGACGAGCAGCAGCAGGCCGAGCGCGCCGGCGATCGTCGCGCGCGCGAACGTGAGGAACAGCGGGTCGAGCCCCTGCACCGCGATACGCGTCGCGGGCAGCGAGCCGCTGAAGATGATCACGCCCAGCAGGCCGCTGAGCCATCCGTCGGTCGTCTTTTGCACGGGAAATCCTGAACGGGGAAAGTGGATCACCGATGATCCGCCGCCCGCGAAAAGCGCGTAAGCTACAGCCCAATACAATTCCGACAAACTGTACTGGACAACCGTCCGTACAGTTCATTCTTCGCCATGAGCCATTCCGCGCCGCTTTCCGTTCCGCCCGCACCGTCGCGCACGCGCGTGGAAACCGTGATGGACACCTTGCGCGCGCGGATCGCGAGCCGCGCGCTGATGCCCGGTGCGCGCGTCCCGTCGATCCGGATGATGGCCGACGGGCTGGGCGTGTCGAAATCGACCGTCGTCGATGCATACGAGCGGCTCGCGAGCGAAGGCGTGCTCGTCGCGCGGCGCGGCTCGGGCTTCTACGTGTCGGGGCACGCGCCGCCGCTCGCGCTCGCCGATCTCGGCCCGCGTCTCGATCGCGAGCTCGATCCGCTGTGGCTGTCGCGCCAGTCGCTCGAGGCCGCGCCGACGACCGTGAAGCCCGGCTGCGGATGGCTGCCGCCGTCGTGGCTGCCGGACGAGAGCCTGCGCCGCGCGCTGCGCGCCGTGTCGCGCGACGAATCCGACGCGCTGACCGATTACGCGACACCGCTCGGCCTGCCCGCGCTGCGCCAGCAGCTCGCCTGGCGGCTCGCGCAGCACGGCGTCCACGCGGAACCCGCGCAGATCATGCTGACCGACGGCGGCACGCATGCGCTCGACCTCGTGTGCCGCCTGCTGCTGGAGCCGGGCGACACGGTCGTGCTCGACGATCCGTGCTACTTCAACTTCCAGGCGCTGCTGCGCGCGCATCGCGCGCGGATCGTCAGCGTCCCGTACACGCCGAACGGCCCCGATCTCGCGCGCTTCGAGCAGGTGCTGGCCGAGCACCGGCCGCGCCTGTACATCACCAACGCGGCGCTGCACAACCCGACCGGCGCGACGCTCGCGCCGCCCGTCGCACACCGCCTGCTGACGCTCGCGGCCGAGCACGGCCTGCTGATCGTCGAGGACGACATCTTCGCGGATTTCGAGAGCACGCCCGCGCCGCGCCTCGCGGCCTTCGACGGGCTGTCGCGCGTCGTGTCGATCGGCAGCTTCTCGAAGACGCTGTCGGCCGCGGTCCGCTGCGGCTACGTCGCCGCGCGCCCGGAATGGATCGAGGCGCTCGTCGACCTGAAGCTCGCGACATCGTTCGGCCATGCGCAGATCGGCGCGAACGTCGTGCACCGGCTGCTCGTCGACGGTACGTACCGGCGCCATCTCGACAGCCTGCGCGCGCGTCTCGCGGATGCAATGGGCGAGACGATCCGGCGCCTCGCACGCGCGGGCCTCGGGATCTGGACGGAGCCGCGCGGCGGCCTGTTCGTGTGGGCGGAGTTGCCCGACGGGCTCGACGCCGCGCGTGTCGCACGCCATGCGCTCGATCACGATGTGGTGCTCGCGCCGGGCAACGTGTTCAGCGCGTCGCACGGCGCGACCTCGTTCATGCGCTTCAACGTGTCGCGCTGCAAGGGGCCGGCGGTGTTCGATGCGCTGGCGCGGGCGATGGAGGCGGTGCGGGCGGAGGACACGGCGGGGCGCGCGCTCGCCCGCGAATCGTGACGGCAGGCGAGCGCGCTCGATGGTTTCGATGAAGGCGACATCAATTTCGTGCCGGCGCCTGCGAACGTACTGACGGGAGAAGTCGACGCAGACGCCGTGCCGTGCACGCCCGTCGCCCACGCCGCCTGAACGCGAACGACGCGGCGGGATACCCCGCCGCCCGCGTCACACCTCCCCTGCGTGCGCCCTCGCCCGCACCTCGGCAAACGACGTATCGACGAGCAGGCGCCCCGTATCGAACACCGTCTCGAGCGCTTCTTCCCACTCGCCTTCCAGCATCCGGTCGTCCCACGCAACCGGCAGCGTCGTCGTCCGATACTCGCCGGTTCGAACATTGCGCAGCAGCGTGAGCCGTCCTTTCTTCGAGCGCTTGCCCTGATCGGTGACCGGATCCTTGCGAACGTCGTGCCACTCGCCGCCGCGCCGGATCGCCGAGCACTTCATCGCGAAGCGCTGCGTATCGCGGTTCACCTGCTGCAGCAGCGCGCCACCCATGCCGAACACCACATTGCCGGCCGCGTAACCCGCTTCGTCGAGCGCGGAAAGGATCGCTTCGATCGACAGCTCGTCGACACCATCGCCCTGGATCACGCGCACGCGGTTCAGCACGCGCCGCCCCTTGCCGTTCACGGTCGAGCCGAACGACGCGTCCAGCGCACGCACGGTCTGCAGAACGATCTTCACGGGGTCGCCCGAATCGGGACGCACGACCAGCGTCGCGCCCGAATCGAGCACGGCCTGCCGAAGCTCGCCGCCCCACAGGTCGAGTGCGGCGAACAGATCATAGGAGTCCGACACGACCGACACGATCGCACCGGGCAAACCGAAGCGCGCAATCATGTTCCGGTACGCGTCGGCCTCGCGTTCGCGCCCCCACGACGTGATCGTGCTGTGCTCCGCCGCCGGCACCGAGTACGCGGCCATCGGCTCGCGATAGAAGCGGTTCGCGGCCAGCACGCCGAGCACCGTGTCCGAACCCATGAAGTTCACGAGGTGCGCGGCGCCGCCGATCGCGGCCGACTCCGCGCTCGACACGCCGCGCGCGCCGAAGTCGTGCAGCTTGAACGGCAGTTGCGCGAGATCGTCGTCGGTCTTTTCGAGGAAGCGGCGGATCGTCTGCCGCAGGTGCCAGCTGCGCGTCGCGACCGTCACCGGATACCAGACGCGCAGCAGCATCGTCTCGAGATACGACGCGAGCCAGAACACCTGCGGGTCGTCGCATTCGACCGTCATCAGCACGTTGTGCACCGGCACGACCGAGCCCTCCGGCACCGCACGGATCTTCACCGGCAGATAACCGTCGTAGCGTTCGACGATATGACGCCAGCCTGCTTCGTTGAACGGCTCGCCGTGCACCGTGAAGAAATCGCGCGCCTCGTCGATCATCGCGTGCGTGATCGGCTTGCACAGATATTCCTTCAGCAACATCTGCAGTCCGAAGAACACCGTGCGGTCGTAACGGCCGCCACGCGATTCGACGTACGAGAACATCGCCTGCGCGTCGGGCGGATATTGCAGAAAGTGGGAAGCCTTGTACGAATCCGTGTTGAGGATCGGATTGGCGAGAACCGCGGCAAAGCCGCCGGGAACGTTTTGCATGGCTAGAGCTCCTCTAGGCCGTTGAAGTGCCGCCGCGTCTGTCGCGGCGGACCGGAATGCGGGGAATCAGCGGATCAAAGCTTCCCCAGGAAGTGATACGCGATGTCGAAGTGATCCTCGAACATCACGTTGCGCATCTGCGCGAATTCGTTCAGCGGCACCCAGCGCGCCTTGTCGGCGTCGTCGCTGCCCTTCACGCGCGGCAGTTCGCCGGTCGGGAAATTGAACAGGCACGCGTGCGTGATCGTGCGGCCGCGCAACGAGCGCGTCGGGTGATCGAACACCTGGCGATCCTTGATCGAGCCGCGCAGCACGGGCTCCGGCAGCTTCAGCCCGGTCTCCTCGCGCAGCTCGCGGATGCAGGCCGCGTCGAGCCGCTCGTCCTGGTTCACGAACCCGCCCGGCAGCGCCCACAGGCCGCGGCCCGGTTCGCTGCGGCGGCGCACCAGCAGGATATGGCCCGAGTGCACGACCACCGCGTCGACCGTCACGAACGTGACCGGATACGGGGCGGCCGCCCACGCCTTGCGATACGCGGCGATGAATTCGGCTTCCGACTTCAGTTGCGCGAATTCCGGCTGCGTGCGGAAACGCTCGAGCCAGCCGAACACGGGTTCCGGCACGGCCCATTGCACGAAGCTGTTGGGGCGTTCGGCGAAATACTGGTCGCGGATCTCGGTGGCGGAAATGTCTTCCGTCGCGTCGACGTCGACGAGCTCCCATTGCGGGAACATCCGCAGGTAATACGACGTGGCGTCCTTCTCGTGGCCGATCAGCCCGACCTTGCGCTGCGCGACGTCGCCGAGCGCGGACGCGACGGCGTCCTGCACCCAGCGCACCCAGTCGCCGTCGTTGTAGGTCGAATCCTGCAACGGCGCGATCGTCACGCGGTCGCGCTCGGACGCGTCGAGCAGCGAAGCCAGCATCTGGCGGCGCTCGTCGAACGAGAATGGATCCTTGATGGTGCGGGGCTTGTCGGTCGACCCGATCAGCACGCACACGCGCTCGGCCCGGCTCAGTGCCGACTTCAGCACGTTCAGGTGACCACGATGCGGAGGCTGGAAACGACCAATGAAAACGAGCGCGTCGAAGCGCCGGTTCTGTTGCGTACTCATGAGGCTCCCTCAAGAGATTGAAACGCTTCGGGTCTTTCCCGAAGGGTTGGTGTGAATCGTAGGGGAAATCCCGGAGGTCGTCAATCGAGCCCTTGCTCGACTTGACGAAGTATGAAGAAATGCCGTGAATCGGCGGGTTACACTCGAATCCATCCCAATCCGCGCCATTGCACCCGCCATCATGAGGATCTCAGTCAGCCGGACCGTCGGCGTCGATCGCAGGCGCCTCTTCACGTGGTCGCAGGATTACGCGCGGCGGCTCGTGTGGGACAGCTTCCTCACCGATGCCTATCTGCTCGACGGCACGACGGCCGACGTCGGCGTCGACGCGTTCTGCCGCAGCCAGTCGGGCGCGACGATGGTGTCGCGCTACATCTCGTACCGGCCGCCGCAGGTCGCGGCGGTCGAAATGGTCGACGGCCCGAAAGTGCTCGAACGCTTCAGCGGCAGCTGGAACTTCACCGAGCGCACACCCGGCACGACCGAGGTGAAATTCACGTACCACTTCCGCGCCCAGCCGGCCTGGCTGCGCTGGCTGCTCGAACCGCTGATCGGCGCGTTCTATCTCGTGCAGACGCGCCGGCGTCTCGACTCGTTCAAGCGCTGGGCCGAAGCGGAAGCGCTGCCGCACTGACCGGCGAGCGCCGGCCGCACGGCCCGGCGTGTCTGCGCCCCCGCCTGCCGGATGCATTCGAACGCGCCGCCGCTCCACCTCCACGCATTCACCTCACATTTGCCAGATTCGCCGAACCCGTGGAAACTACGGGCGGCCGTCACCCTGACGGCGCGCCCCGACCGAGAGAACGGGGCCCCCTCCCTGAAACGGCTTCGACACGAACATAATCCGATGAGCCTGATATCCCGATTCTTTGGCCGCAAGGAAGTACCCGAAAACCCCGTCGCGCTGGCCGCGGCACCCGACGTCGAGAATCCGCTGAGCGTGACGGTCGTCTTCGACGGCCCGCTGCAGGTCGATATCGCCGCGCTGACGGCCGCACTGCGCGCGTACCACCCGAGCATGAAGCAGGCGCGCGTCGAAACCGAGCCGACGCTCTCGCAGGTGTTCGGGCTCGCCGGCTGGGGCAACCACGTCGTCCGGCTCGTCGGCTTCGATGCGCCCTATCCGTCCGACGCGCTGGAAGCGTGCGTCGCGCCCGCCCACTACGGGCAGGACCTGAAACAGCAGGTGCGCGCGAGCCGCAGCCACGTGATCCTCTACTACGCGGGGCACGAGGCGAATCCGCTCGACCAGTACGTCGCCCTGGCGGCCGTCGCCGGCGCGCTTGCCGAACAGAACGGCCTCGCGGTGCTGAACGAGCACGCGCACACGTCGCTGCCGGCGGGCGTTTTCAACGCGAAGGAACTCGGCGACGAAAGCCTCGACGTGCTGCGAAATATCCCGCTGAACCTGTTCTTCTGCGGCTTCGTGAAATACGAGGTCGAAGGCGTCCAGGGCGTGTGGATGCGCACCTATGGCGCCGACGTGTTCGGCCTGCCGGATTTTGCCGCGCTCGCGGAAGGTCATCACGAAGGCGAACGCTATTCGGGCATCTTCAACAGCGTGATGCATTACCTGCTCGAAAGCGGCGCGCGCATGCATGCGGGCGAAACGATGCAGGTCGGCGCGGAAACGTTCATGAAGCTGCGTGAACCGCTCGAGCACGAGTACTACCTGAAGGGGCCGGCGCCGGTGCTGGTGGCCGAGCTGATCTCGGCGGACGAAATCAATCGCTGATTTCGCCCTGTCGCATCCCGCTGCATGGCGCACGGGTTCAACGCTTCGCGAACCGCGTGCGCCATTGCGTCACCTGACGGCGGCGTGACAGCCACCGTTCGAACCCGTTGAGGAGCCGTCCGTGTTCGGCATCCGCCCTGGTCTCGCGCTGGCCGCCATCGGCCTCTCGTTGTCGGCCCATGCCGACGGCATCCAATGCGCACGTGCGACGACGCGCACCGAGCACCTGATCTGCGCCGACGAGGCACTCATGTCGGCCGACAGCGCATTGTCGAACGCGTACTACGATGCAGTCGGCATCTCCGCCGACCAGCAGGCCGTGATCCGGTCGCAACGCGCATGGCTCACGCAGCGCGATGCCTGCGCCGACGCCGCCTGCATCGCCGCCGCATACCGCGACCGCACGGCGGCGCTGAAGCAGGTGAAACACGCGGGCTGGAAAACCTATCGCGACCCTGCGCTCGGCATCTCGTTCGAATACCTCGCGAACCGGCAGGTGAAAAAGCCGTGCCCGGAAGGCGGCAGCGACCATTGCGTCGCGATCGTCGGCCGCAACATGACCTATAGCAGCAGGTTCATCTCGTTCGAGATCGTCGACGGCGCACTGGAGCCGGTCGCGGAAAAGGAAGCGGGATTCGTGAAGCAGGATGACGGCAAATGGGTGACGTCGTACGGCCCCGGCATCCCGCAGGAAGTCGAGCGCATCTCCGGTCCCGGGTGGCACGGCATGAGCGCGACGATCATGTGCGGCATCAGCGATCCGGAAACCGGCTTCCACGCGGCCGGCGGCGAATGCTACTGGGCCGTGCTGAGCAACGGCAAGCGCTCGGCCGTCGCGGGGACGCAGGGGATCGTCGGCACCGACGACGCGACGCTGCACAGTGTGTCGACGTTCCGGTTCGATCGTTAGCGGCCGGAGCGTCACGGTGTCCGGCCTCCCGGATACGACTCGCCGGGCAGCGATGCGTCATCGCGATGACGCCCCGGCGGCATGTCGCCCACGTTGGCCATGACGAAATCACCATTTCCGCCCCGATTCGCGACGGCCGCGGCACCCGACGCGCCGCCCGGCGCACTTTCGCACTAACGGGCGCCGTCGCGGCGCAACGGGAACGTCTGTGCACCCGCGTCGCGGCGCAACGTCACCTCCATGCCGGTCAGCCATCCTGACGATTTCAGGATCGGGCGCGCCACCGCATACAACCGGTCGGCGCTGGCGCCGTACAGGTACAGATACCCGTCGTTGCCGTCGCGATGCAGTTCGGTCTCGCCCAGTTCGCCGGCCCCGGCCCGCTTCACCGCGCGATCCAGCCGTTGCTCGAGCGCATGAAGGCGCGCCGTGTCCTTCTCGTCGTAATCGAAGTGCACCATCACGACCGGACTCGGCGCCTTCGGCTGCACATCGGCGCCAGCGTGGCCGGCAAGCAGTGCCCAGCCGAGCAACGCGGAGAATCGAATGGGGTTCTGCATATCGGCAACGAGAGTCAAACGCCCGCACACGTGGCTGCACCGCCGCGCGCAACCTGCTGCCGGACTTGCGCCTGCGTACCGAGCGCAGCGGCAATCGCATCGACCGCCTCGGCCGCGCGCGCCGCGCCGCACATGAACGCGTCGACGGCCGCGAAGCGATGCTCGGGCCACGTATGGATCGTGATGTGCGATTCGGCGAGCAGCACGACACCCGTCACGCCGTGCTCGCCGCCGAAATGATGGAAATGCGCGCCGATCACGCGCGCGCCCGCCTGCCGCGCCGCTTCGGTGAGCAGCGTCTCGAGCCGTGCGGCGTCGCGCAGCAACGCCGCGTCGATGCCGGCCAGGTCGGCCAGCACGTGCGCGCCGAAACTCGCGCGCGGCGGCGCGATCCCGTCGCGCGCGGTCATTTGTGCGACCCGTACGACGAGTAGCCGCTGCGCGCCGACGAACTGCCCCAGCCACCGCCGCCCGAACCGCTGCCGCCGATCGACGCGCAGCTGAACAGCGTGACGACGATCAGGCCGTAGACACCGTAGAGGATGTACCGGATCACGCGTTGCCCCCGTCCGACGCAAAACTCTTCCACAGCCATTCAGGCAGCCACAGCACCAGCAGGCCGACCAGCACGTAAACGGAGCGGCCGCTGAACGAGAACAGTGCGCCCATGTTCAGGATCACGAGCAGCGCGCTGAACACGAGCGGCAGCGGCGCGAAACTGTGCGGGCCTTTCCGGCCGAACAGGCCGGTCGACGCGGCGGCACCCGTTGCCGCCGCAGCCGCGGCCGTCGCGAGCGCCGGCGTGCCGAAGCGTTCGGCGAGCGTGCTGCCCGACAGCGGCCGCGCCCGCGACCAGACGATCTCCGCGTCGCTGCGCTCGCGCGTCAGCTTGTCCTTCTGCCAGCCGTAGTCGATGATCGACGTGCGATCGCCGACCTGCACGCGCCAGTTGAACGCGCCGACCACGTAGACGACCTCCGAGTCGTATTCCTCGCGCAGGCGGTAGGTCTTGCCGCCGTCGGTCACGTCGGACTCGCTGCCGATCGTCGGCCACTGGTCGATCACCTGCACACGCTCCCAGCGCCCTTCGCTCTGCACGAGCCACAGGAAACCGCGCTTCGGGTTCAGCAGCAGGTATTCGTCCCACGTCTCCTCGTCGCCCGGCACGCGGCAGCGCATCATCCCGATCACCGTGTACTTCACGCCGTCGAACGTGCCGATCGCGCCGAGTTCCAGCGCCCCCTTCACCGCGTCGAGCTTGCGCTGTGCCGCGAACACGGTCTGCTGCTCGGCCGTGCACTGCACGCCCGCATGGCAACTGCCGCACACCACGTAGTCGGCCACGTTCGGCGCATACGACAGCGGCGCGCCGCAGCTCGGGCACGCGAACGGCACCATCTCCGCACCGCGCTTCTCGCGCGTATCGTTGTCGGTATCGCGCAGCCCGGTGAACGCGAGCGCATCGAACTCCAGCGCTTCGCCCGTATAGACGGCCGGACTCCCGCCGTTCGAATCGGCGTCGGAATAGTCGTACGTCGCGAATGCGTTGCCGGTTCGCAGGTCGACGACGCGCGCCTCCCAGCCGGCATCGACGCGGAACGGCAGCTCGCCGTCGCCGCCCGTGCAGCGCGCGGTCCGCACGTCGGACACGAGGAACGCGCGGCCGCCGTGGTCGATCCGCATGCCCGGCTCCAGTGTGCCGAACGCGGGCCACGCGCCGCCGGACGCATCGTCGGGCTCGCGCACCGTCACCGCATACTGGCCCGACGCATCCGACAGCCAGCCGAACGTGCCGTCGTCGAACACGACATACCACTCGCTCCACACGCCGGCGTCGTAGGTCATCTGGATGCGCCCGAGCACCGTGAACGTGCGCTTGCCGTAGCGCCCGGCCGTGCCGATCTGGATCGGCGACGCATCGTCGAGCACCGTGGCCAGTTCGCCGATCCGCTCGACGTCGGTCCCGCGCTTGAGCAGCGTGCTGCGGCAGAACGCGCAGACGGCCATCACCGCCGCCGCCGAGCGAAACTCGACCGGCGCGCCGCACTGGGGGCACGAGGTACTGAACATGCGCGACGCTTACCGGGTGAGCTTCGCGAGGATCTCGGCCTTCGCGCGCGAATATTCGTCTTCGGTCACGAGACCCTTGTCGAACAGCGTCTTCAGCTGTTCGAGCCGCTGCACGTAGTCGGTGCCTTCCGCCGGCGCGGCCGCCACCGGCGCTGCAGCGGGCGCGGGCGGCGCGGCCGGCGCCGGTTGCGCGGCACCCG
>NZ_ASSI01000198.1:0-32934 GCF_000466765.1 Burkholderia sp. AU4i
CCCGACGCGAACCGCGAGCAGACGATCAATGCGCTCGTCGGCGCCGGTTTCGGGCGCGGCGGCGCGAGCGGGGCGCGCGGTGGCGAGCAGCGCGGTGCCGGCCGCGAGGCCGAGTGTCTTGAGCGCGCCTCGGCGCGCGTGCCGGTCGGACATGGGTATCTCCCGGAATCGTTTTTGTGGGGGGCATGCCGCGTTGCGGTACGGCGGTACGGCGGTACGGCGCTGCGGCGTCGCGAATGCGTAGCCAGTCTAGCGGCGCGCGTCCGGTACGGAAAATCGCGGTATCGGATGGGAGATATTCGGGAGGCTGATGATTGGGCGACCGGGGTTGGGGCGATCGGTGAAACGACCATCGGTTCGGTCATTGCACCCGGCTTCGGTCGGCGAGCCCGTCGTTCAGGGGTTTCCTGCTGACGGTTCCGGTTCCGGTTTTGATCGGCGAATCGATCGTCCTGTTGATACGGATAGCTGATTATCCGGAACGGGCTGCGCTGGATCGACTTGTATAATCGCCTCCTGCGAATTCACACATGCCTGACCGAGAGAGAGAACGTTACTCATGAATTGGGACGATGCCCGCGTTTTTCTGGCCGTTCATCGCACCGGAACGCTGCGCGAGGCCGCGGCCGTTCTCGATGTCGACCAGGCCACCGTGGGGCGACGGTTGACCGCACTCGAGAAGGCGCTCGGTGCGAAGCTGTTTCTCAAGACATCGTCCGGTTATGTCGTGACGCCGGTCGGCGAGCATTCGCTGCAGGCCGCGGAAGCAATGGAGCAGGCGGCGTGCGAATTCGAGCGCCGCGTCCAGGGCTCGGACGATCGCCTCGAAGGCGAGGTCCGGGTGACGACGACCGATTCTCTCGCGATGGATTTCATCGTTCCCGCGATACGGGAGCTGCGCCGGAAATGTCCGGCGATACACGTGATCCTGACGACGTCCGTGCAGGTGCTCAACCTGACGCGACGCGATGCGGATCTCGCGATTCGCACCGTGATGCCGGAAAATCCCGACCTCGTGCGCCGGAAGCTCGCCGAATGGGAGGTCGGGCTGTTCGCGAGCCGCGAGTATCTGGATGCGCATGGCGAGCCCGCGATCGGAGCCGCGTTCGAAGGGCATGACCTGGTCGTCTACCAGCCCGGCACGACGTCGAACCAGGGGAGCGCGCTGTGCGGCGAGTCGATGGAGCGCGGGCGCATCGTGGCGCAGGTGAGTTCGAGCCTGATGCTGGCGGCGTCGATCCGGTCGGGTATCGGCATCGGCGAACTCCCCGCGTATATGGCGCAAGACGACGATTCGCTCGTGCGAATCTGGCCCGACCGGACGCGAGCCGCGCCGTATCAGGTCTGGCTCGTATCGCATACCGACCTGAACCGGACGGCGCGCGTTCGGGCGGTCACCGCAGAGATCGCGGCTACGTTCGACCGTTATCGATAGCGGCCGGAGCATCGCCCGTGCAGGGCCACGGGCTCAACGGGGGAGCGTGTCGCGCATCGAGAGCGTGCGCCGCGCGGCACACCAGCGCGGCACGATCGCGATGGCCGCGACGATCGCGAAGAACGGGATGGTCGCCGCCAGCACGTGGCTTCCGGTGCCGAGCAGGCCGCCGGACACGGTGGCGGCGAGCGACGCACTGCCGATCTGGAAGAAGCCGACCAGCCCCGACGCCGTCGCCGCGCGCCCGTGTTCGCTCGCGATGGCGCCCGAGACCGCGAGCGACAGCGACGATCCATTCGACAGGCTGACGAGCACCATCGGCATCACGATCGCGACGACCCCTTTGACATGCCACGATTCGCACAGGGCGAACGCCATGCCGCCGGCAACGAAGCAGCCCACGCCGGCCACGACGATCGAGTCGTAGGACATCCGGTCGAGCATGCGGCGCGCAACCAGGTTGGCGGAAACGATGCCGGCGGTCAGCGGCAGATAGAGCCAGCCGCTTTGCCGTTCCGAAAGACCGAGGCCGGAGAAGATGAACGGCGACTGCGTCAGGTAGACGAACCACGCGCAATAGATCGCACACACAACGAGCGTGTAGCGGATGAAGGCCCGGTCCGCGAGTACGCCGGTGAAGCCGGCCAGCGGTGCGGCGCGATGTTGGCCCGGCGCGACGGGCGGCCGGGTTTCCTTCAGGAGCAACTGAACGAGCGCGAGTGCGACGACGCCGAATGCGGCGACGAAAATGAAATCGCTTCGCCACCCGAACGCCGCAGCCAGATATCCGCCGATTGCGGGGGCGATTGCCGGAGACAGCGACACGAGCGGATACACGATGCTGTAGATCTTCGCGGATGCGTTCTTGTCGCAGGTGTCGGCGATGATCGCGCGACCGATGACAAGGCCGGACGCCGCGCCGAGCGCTTCGAGCACGCGCCATCCGAGAAAGCTCGCGAAGCCGCCGGCGCTTGCGCAGCCGATCGAGCCGAGGATGTACAGGACGATGCCGGCCGTCAGCACGGGTTTGCGTCCCCATCGATCGGAGAGGGGGCCGTAGGCCAGCTGCGCGCAGGCGAGCGCGATCAGGTAAGCCGATACCGTTTGCGGCATCTGCCATGCGCCGATCGAAAACTCGTGGGCCATCGACGGCATCGCGGGCAGGTAGACGTCGGACGCGATCAGGCCGAAGGCGCTGAGCATGGAGACGACGAGGATGAGTGAGAGGTTGGACATGTTCGCAGGTGGTTGGAGCGGAGCGCGAGCGCGAATGGAGACGTAGACGCGCATCGGGCCGCCGTGGGGAAAAGCCGGGGCGATCATACGGCGCGCGATGCGGTTCGGGAGCGGGCGGAAATGCATCGCTCGGATGCATTTTTGCGGGCGGTGAAGCGAGTGCCGGGGAGGCGTGTGAATGGCGGCGTCGGGTGCCGCGCGGGACGGCAGTCAAGCGGAATCCGGCGCTGGTGTGGGCGGCAAGCAACGGGGTGATTCGCTGTCGATCCTGCTTCGCCGGCGGATCGGACGATGTTCCGTCGCCGCGTCGTCGGTGGTTGTCCGGCACAGCGCGCGCGGATTCGCGGTGACCGCTTGCGAAGCGGCAAGGATGCTTCACCGGGGCAAGGGGCGAGCCGCTACGCGTCGCGAGCGGCTGCGACTACGGCCGTGGTGCATGGGCTGCCGCGTTTGGGCCGGCCCATGCACGCATCGGGCGATCGGAACGTCAGGCCATCAGAACGACACCGTCGTCGTCAGCGTGACGAGCCGCGGCTCGCCGACCGCGACGATCAGGTTGTTGTTGCTCGACGGGTAGTAGGTCTTGTCGAGCAGGTTCTTCACGTTGAGCTGGAAGCGTGTTGGGAACTTGCCGATCGTCGTTTCGTAGGCTGCGAATGCATCGACGGTCACATAGCCGGGCAGCGTGAAGCTGTTCGCCGTGTCGCCGGAGCGTGCGCCGACGAGACGCGCGCCGCCGCCGAAGCGCCAGCGGCCGGGTAGATTCGCGATGGCCGTATCGTACACGGCAAACAGGCTGCCCGTGTGGCGCGCGACGTTCGTGAGCGGGGTGTTGCTGTCGCGATCGGTTGCGTTCGTATACGCATAGCTGCCGATCACGCTCAGGTGGCGCGTGATCTGCCCGGCGACGTCGAGCTCGATCCCGCGCGAGCGCGCGGTGCCGATCGTCGACGTGATGTCGCCGACCGTGACCGCCACGTTGCGCTTGTCGATCTGGTAGACCGCGAGCGTGCCGGTGATCGCGGGTTTCAGGCTGAACTTCAGCCCGGCCTCGAGCACGCGGCCGTATTCCGGCGCGAGCGGCGCGGCGACGTTCGATGCGACGTTCGGCTTGAACGACCGGCTCACGTTCGCGTAGGCGGTCAGCGCCGGCGTGAGCGCGTACGCGAGCCCGAACTGCGGCAGCCAGACGCTGCCGCGCGAGCGGTCGGCGAACACGAACGGCCGCCCCATCCCCGATTCCTGCTGCCAGTTTTCCCAGCGCAGCCCGCCTACCGCGGTGAGGCGGTCGGTGATCTTCACCGAGTCCTGCACGATCGTCGAATACGCATGCACGACCGAGCGCGAATCGCTTTGCTTCGCGTTGGGCGTGCCGCCTGCCGCGAGCAGGCCGTACACGGGATCGTAGAGATTGAAGCCCGTCGTGGCCTTGCCGCGGATCGTGTCGCCGCGGAAGCTGCGCTGCCGTTCGTATTCGCCGCCGATGTAGATCGCGTGGTTCATCCCGGCGAGCGTCACGTTGCCGAGCAGGCCGAGCGTCGCGATCTGGTCGGAGTCGTTGCGGCCGAGGTTTGCGTCGGACGAGCGTGTCATTGCGCCCGTCTTGCTGTTGAACGAGTTGCCGCGGGTGATGGTTTGGTCGTAGCGGTCGCGGCCCCAGCCGTAGGTCGCGCGCACGCGCCATGCGTCGGAGAAGCGGTGCTCGATGCGCGTCCGCAGCGTTTCCTGGATGCCGCTGCTTTGCGACCATGCTTCCTCGTAGCGGCGATAGCGCAACGCATCGTCGAGCTGGCCGTTCACGAGCACGGTGCCGCGATCGAACGGCATCGTGTAGTCGACGTACTGATAGCTGACGTCGATCGACGTGTTTGCGTCGTGCCACGACAGCGCGGGTGCGATCAGCGCGTTGCGTTCGCGGCCGAAGCTGCGCCAGTAGCGGCTCGTGTCGTATTCGCCGGTCAGCCGGAACGCGAGCGTGCCGCCCGCGACCTGGCCAGGTTTGCCGAGCGGGCCCGTGAGATCGAACTGCGCGTTGCTGCCGCCGTGGCTCGTGCGCGATGCGGAGATCGAGCCGCCGAACGTGCCTTCCGGCTTGCGCGTGACGAGGTTGATCACGCCGCCCGGATCCTGCATCCCGTACAGCAGCGAAGCCGGGCCCTTCAGCACCTCGACGCGGTCGATCGTCGCGAGATAGCTGTGCAGCACCGGCGTGCGCACGCCGTCGACCAGCACCGAGCCGTCGTTGTTCGATCCGAAGCCACGCTTGATGAACGCGTCGCGCGTGCCGCCGAGCGTGTTGGTTTGGGTCACGCCGCTGATGTTGCCGAGCACGTCGTCGAGCGAACGCGCCTGCTGGTCCTGCATCACGCTGCTGCTGACCACCGCGACCGATTGCGGAATCTCCTTCAACGGACGGTCGCTGCCGCCCGCGATGCTGCTGGTGCGCGGCTGGTAGCCGATGGTCGGGTCGACGGTCGACGATGCGTTGACGTTGATGGCGGGGAGTTCTTTCCCGGCCGGCGTCGCGGGGGCCGATGCGGTTGCACCGGCTTCCGCGTTGGCCGCATGCGCGCCGCTTGCGACGCAAAGGGTAATCAGGGCAGGCAGGCTCGAGCGCCACGGACGCGGGGTCCGGACGCGGCGGGGCGTTCGACGGGATGGCATGAATCGATACAGGAGGGAGTGCTAAGGATCGTGTCGCGGGCCGCGGCGTTTCGTTACGGCCAGGCGTGCATGATATATGTAATGAGAATCATTTGCAATTGTAATGACGTGAATGCCGCGCCCGGGTGTCGGTTGCCGGGCTGGCGGCCGTCTGCTACCGTAGCGGCCAAAATCAGACGCAGTGAAATTCAACGAGAGAACCGGGGGCCGCACCATGTCATCTTCCTGTCACGTCGCGTTCCGCGCGACGCCACGCACCGCGCACGACCACGCGGGCGATGAAGTGATCGCAGCCGTCATCCGCCATTCGAACGATTAAAGCAACGGAATGAATTCATCCGGCACTGCGCCGGGCTTCAATCACTTCAACCACCACGCTAGACGGGAGATCACCCATGAAGAAGATTTCCGCGCCGTTCGCGGCGGCCGCGCTTGCGGCCTGCGCGCTGCTGGCAGGCATTCACCAGGCTGCTTGCGCGGCTTCCGATGCCGACGCGATCGACGCGCACTACGGCGCCGTGATCGAGGCCTACACGCAGGACGTGGCCGCCGCGAAGGCGAAGTACGACGGCAAGCGCCTCACGTTCGTCGGCGCCGTGATCCGGATGGGCAGCGATCCGGGCGGCACTTACTTCGGCGCGCTGACGGCCGACGGCGAGCAGTTCGATACGCATTTCGACGTGGCCGACCAGGATGCGCTGAAGCCGAAATTCCCCGGCGGCGAAATCAAGCCGTTCGTCACGTCGGCGGCTTTCCGCTTCAGCTGTGTGAACGAAGGCTATATCGATGCGCCCGTGTTGCCGGGCCTGAAGCTGGCCCACTGCCGTCTCGCCAACTGACCGGCGCACGGGCGTCCGGCGTTCAGAACTTCTGCTGGATGCCGGCCATCACGCCGAGCTGGTTCATCCCGGTGCCGACCGTCCCGCCCGCGGCGACCGCGTTCGCGGCCAGCGTGCTGTTGAACATGTAGCCCACCGACGTATAGACGGTCGTCCGCTTCGACAGGAAATAGTTCGCGCGGCCGACGAGCAGCGTCGCGTTCGTACCGCCTTCGCTGTTTTCCCGGCGTTGCAGGTAGCGGACGCCCTGAAGGTCGAGCGCGAGGTAGGGCGTCGCGTAGTACGTGCCGCCGGCGAACACGATATCGGCCTGCAGGTGTTCGGCTGCCGCGAGGTTGCGGCGAATCCAGCCGGCGCCCAGTTTCGCGGGGCCGATCTTCACGTAGCCGGCGACGATGTCGCGCGTGTCGGTGTAGGCCGGATTGTTCAGCGGCGCGAGCGCACCGCCGCCGCCGCGCATCACGTCGTGCGACGCGGCCAGCCCGAAATTGCTCGCGTCGTACGCGAGCATCGCCGTGTATTGGCGGCAAGCGACGAAGTCGCCGGGCACCTGTCCGGCACAGCCCGTCGCCGACGGCCCGGCCGGCCCGGCCGCGTCGCGGCCGAAGCTGTAGGTGGCGCCGAGCGTCACACCGTGGAACGTGCCCTTGTAACCGATCGCATTGTCGCTGCGCGCGTTCGGCAGATAGGAATCGAAATCCGCCATCGAGTGAATCGACGGGCCGATCACGTCCGCATTGGTCAGCACGATCATCGACATGTTCATCTGGCGGCCGAGGGTCAGCGCGCCGAACGGACTGTTTACGCCCACGTTCGCCTGTCGCCCGAACAGGCGCCCGCCGTAGTTCAGTGCGCCCGTGCCGGGCTGGAAGCCGTTCTCGAGCACGAAGAACGCCTGGTAGCCGCCGCCGAGATCCTCCGTGCCCCTCAGCCCCCAGCGTGACGGCACTTCGCCGGTCAGTGTCGGCATACCCGTGAACGATCCGCCATGTGCGGCGTTGTTGTAGTAGGACACGCCGGTATCGATGATCCCGTACAGCGTCACGCTGCTTTGTGCGCAGGCCGGTGCGGCCAGCGCCAGCGTCAGTGCCATCGCCGTCGCCGTCGCCGTCGCGAGTGCGGCGCCCAGTTTCGTTTTCATGGCTGTCTCCAAACAGTATGTAGATATGCTTATCGATATTTTTATGACCCGAGCCGATCCGGGATGCCGACGGGTATCGGCAAGGCTGCGTGCGTCGCGCGTTACGACATCGCCGGGTCGCGTTGCCTGTGCGGTGCCGCGGCACGCGTACCCACCACGGCGACGGCGATCGCCGCGCCGATCATCGGCACGAGGAACGCGAGATACAGATGGGACACGGACCAGCCGTCGTCCAGCAGCGCACCGACCGTCATCGGCGACAGGATCGCGCCGAGGCGGCCGACGCCGACCGCGAGGCCGATGCCGGTCGTGCGGATTTCGGCGGGATACGGTGTCGGCGACAGCGCATACATGCCGGCCACGCACGCATTGATCACGGCGCCGAGGAATACCGCGACCGTCATCCCGATCCCGAGCGAGCCGGTGTTTGCGCCGAACACGACCATCAGCGCGCCGCCGAGCAGCAGCGTCGCGCCGAGCAGGTTACGGAGGCCGAACCGCGTCGATAGCAGGCTGAAGAGCGACGCGCCCGCAATGCCGCCGAGATTGAGCAGCACGCCACCGGTGACCCCCTGCGATGCCGACAACCCGGCCTGAACCAGCAGCTTCGGTGTCCAGCTCACGACGAAGTAGAAGCTGCCCATCACGAGAAAGAATGCGATCCACAGTGCGATCGTGCGGCGCGTCAGCGGCGCGCGCAGCACGGCCGTCCAGCTCGACGCGGCGTTCGCCGAGTCGATGGCGGCAGTCGCCGCCGGCAGCATGTCGATCGGCGCACGCTTCATTCTCGCGAGGATGCGGTTGATTTTCTGCAGCGCGTTGTCCGGACGCCTTGCCAGCAGGAAGTCGAGCGATTCCGGCAGCAATGCGAGCACCATCGGGATCGCCAGCAAGGTCAGGATGCCGCCGAACGCGAACACGCTGCGCCATCCCCACGTCGACAGCAGGTAGCCGGCGATGACGCCGCCGCCGGTCGCGCCGATCGCGTAGCCGGTCGACTGCATGCCGATCGCGGCGCTGCGCCATTTGCTCGATGCGTATTCGCCGCTGATGACGGTCAGGCTCGCCAGCATGCCGCCGATGCCGAGCCCCGTGTACGCACGCGCGACGGCGAGTTGAATCGTGCTGTGCGTGGCCGCGCAGGCGAGCATCCCGGTCGAGATCACCGCGAGGCAGAGCAGGATGATGCGGCGGCGGCCGACGCGGTCGGCGAGCGGCGCGATCAGCACCGATCCGATGCCCATGCCGGCGAGCCCGGCGCTCAGCAGCAGGCCGATTTCCTTGCCGCTCAGTTTCCACTCGGCCGCCAGGTGCGGCGCGGCGAACGCGATGGCCAGCACGTCGAAGCCGTCGAGCATGTTCAGCACGACGCAGGCGGTGACCGCCATCGTCTGGAACGTGCTCATCGGGGATTCGTCGATCGTATTGCGGATGTTTGCGCTCACGTCAAAGACCCTTGTAAATAGTATGACTAATTAAATGGGATGAAATCGAGACCGGTGATGGCGAATGGGGAGAAAGCGACTGAACGGGCCGATGGGACACCCCGCGGAGCGCCCGTCGCGACCGGCGGGGGTTGTCGGCGGGGCGGCGCGATGCTCAAGCGGGTTCGAGCAGCAGCCGCTCGATCACGCGCCGCGCGCGATTGGGGCCCGCGTCGACGTGAATGTCGATCTGGCGGCCGCCCGGAAACCGCAGCTGGTTCCGGTATTGCGCTTCGATCACGGTCTTGTCCTCGTCGAACGTCGCCGCGGATTGCTCGATGACCGTTTGCGCGACGCGCTCGATGTCGTGTTGCGGATTGGTCGCGACGGTCCAGAAGTAGTGCGTCGTCGTTTCCGTCTCGGGCGTGATGCCGTGGAAGCCGCGCATGTGAAAGCCGCCGCGTGCCGGATCGTGCAGGTCGCCGGTGCCGGCGTCCATCGCGCCGGTCCAGATCCGGATGTGCGACACGTGGAATTCGATTTCCTGCCAGCGATCGACGCGGCCTGCGAACGGCCACGCAGCGGTATAGGTTGGCGGCGGGTCGGAATCCGGCATCCGGCGAACCAGCGTCACGGTATCGCCGTCGCTGCTGACGCGGGTTTCCGCACCCATGTGCAGCGCCGCGTTGCCGCCGATAGTTTTCAGATGGACATAACCGAGGTGGCTCAGGTCCATCAGGTTGTCGTGAATCAGTTGATACGGTGCGTCGTAATGGTAGTGGCCGCCGCCGAACCGGTATTGCGGATCGGCATGGAACGCATAGCGTGGCGGCGCGCTCGTCGGTCGAGCGTGCGCGTCGGCGCCGATCCAGATCCACACGATGGCGTCCTGTTCCCGTACCGGATACGACGACACGCACGCCTTCGCCGGAATCCGGTCCTGGCCGGGAATCTCCACGCACGTGCCGCTGCGGTCGAACAGCAGGCCGTGATAGCCGCAGCGCAGGCCGCGCGATTCGAGCGAGCCGCACGACAACGGCAGCGACTTGTGGCAGCAGCGATCCTCCAGCGCGCCGACTTCCCCGGACGGCAACCGGAACAGGACGACCGGGCGGCCGAGGAGCGTGCGGGCGACGGGTTTGTCCGTCAGTTCGGATGACAGCGCGGCGACCCACCATCGGTCGGCCGGGAACTGAGTAGTACTGACCGGTGCCGGGGCATGTTGCTCCATTGATCGTCTCCAGTATTGTGATTGGCCGCCGCGAGTCGGGCGGTCCGTCTACAGCTTTGCGGATCTACAGATCGAGGACCAGCAGGTCGCTTCGCGATCGCGAGCAGCACGGCATGAACTGATCGCCGGCTGCCTTTTCGTCGTCGGTCAGATACGCGTCGCGATGATCGGGCTCGCCTTCGAGCACACGTGTCGCGCAGGTGCCGCATACGCCTTGTTCGCACGACGTCAGCACGTCGACGCCGTTCGCCGCCAGCGCCGCGATGACCGTGCATTCGGCCGGCACGTCGATCACCATGCCGCTGCTTGCGATCCGAACCTGGAACGCACGGTCCGCGCCGGACGACGCAACCGCGCCGCCGAAGAACTCGTAGTGCAGCCGCGCTTTGGCCCAGTTGCGCTCGCGCGCGGCATTCAGCACGGCGTCCATGAAGCCGCGCGGGCCGCATACATACAGGTGCGTGCCTGCGGGCGCGGCGGCGAGCACGGCGGCGAGGTCGAAGCGTTGCCCGGGATCGCCGTCGTCGACGTGGAGGCGGGTGCGATCGTGAAACCCGGCCGCGTTGATCCGCTCGACGAACGCCATGCGATCGGTCGAGCGCGCGCAGTAGTGCATGTCGAACGGCATGCCGGACGAGAACAGTCGTTCCGCCATGCTGAGGATCGGCGTGACGCCGATCCCGCCCGCGAGCAGCAGGTGGTGCGGAGCGTCGGGGGCGAGGGGAAACTGGTTGCGCGGCACGCCGATCCGCACGGTATCGCCTTGCCGGACTTCGTCGTGGATCGCGCGCGACCCGCCGCGGCCGTCGGCATCGCGCAGCACGGCGATCTGATAGCGATCGGCGTGTTCCGGGTGATTGCACAGCGAGTACTGGCGCACGAGCCCGCCCGGCAAATGCACGTCGATGTGGGCGCCGGCTTCAAAGCCCGGCAGCGGCGAACCGTCGTCGCTGACGAATTCGAAACCGCAGATGTCGCGCGCTTCCTGCCACTTGCGGGCCACCCGGACCGTCAATGTCGCGGCGCTCATGACGCCTCCTTGACCTGCGCGACCGGAATCACTGGCCGCTGCGGGCTCGCCGCGTTTTCTTCGGCGAGCAGCCGGTCGATCACCTTGCGCGACAGCACGCCGCCGGCGTCGATGTTGAGTTTGAGCAGCTTGCGGTCCGGCCACTGCTCGAGGTTGAGCTGCTGGCGTTCGAGCATCTCGAGATCCTCGGCGAAGATCTTGCCCTGGCCTTCGCGGATCTCGGCGGTCAGCGCGTGATCTTCGGGCCGGAAGTTGCGCGCCATGCCCCAGAAATACCAGATCGAGGTGTCCGTCTCGGGCGTGATGAAGTCGACCACGATCGACGACGCTTTCAACTCGGCCGGCGCGTCGTAGCCGCCGTGGCCCGCATGGGCGACGCCCACTTCGATCATCACGTGGCTCGGCGGCGTGAAGCGGCAGATCTGCCAGCGGTCGACCGGCACGTCGTCGGCGAGCCCGTTGCCGCGCAGCGCCATCCGCCAGAACGGCGGCGGCATCACGTTCTCCATGAAGCGGCTCGTGACGACTTCGTCGCCGCGGCTGATCGTCTTCGGCGGCGCTTCGTCGATTTCCTTCTGGCCGATGCTCGACGCATGCACGTAGGTTTCGTGCGTGAGGTCCATCAGGTTGTCGATCATCAGCCGGTAATCGCAACGGATGTGATAGAGGCCGCCGCCGTGCGCCCAGGCCGGGTCTTCGGCCCAGGCCAGCGCGGGCAGCTTGGCGGGATCGGCTTCCGACGCATTGCCCGGCCAGACCCAGACGAATCCGTAGCGCTCGATCACCGGGAAGCTGCGAATCGGCGGGAAGCCGCCGACGCGCTGGCCCGGCATGCCGGACGCCTTGCCGTCGCAGCCCATTTCCAGCCCGTGATAACCGCACACGAGCACACCGTCGCGCACGAATCCCAGCGACAGCGGCGCGCCGCGGTGCGGGCAGAAGTCCTCGAGCGCGGCGACCCGTCCGTCCGCCGCGCGGTAAAACACCATCGACTCGTTGCAGATCTTGCGGCCCAGCGGCTTGCCGTCGATTTCATCGGGCGTGCACGCCACATACCAAGCGTTCTTGAGAAACACGTTCGTCGTCTCCTTCGGGGCGGTGCCGCTGATATGCGGCAGCTCTTCATTCCGTGTACTGAATGAGATTCAGTGTACGCATTGAGATAAGCCGGGGCAAGGCGAGCGGTATACTGGTTTTCCCGGGAAATGGCGCGAGGCAGCGCCATGCCGTCGGCGCGCGCAACCGGCGCGCGCCGCCTATGTCATCGACTCATTCATGGAAAAAACGAATCCCGCCGACGCGCCGGCTTTCCCGCTCGACCTGTACGACGAGCCCGGGCACCTGATCCGGCGCGCGCACCAGATTGCCGTCGCGATGTTCTACGAGAAGCTGGGCCGGGACGTGACGCCGGTGCAGTACGCCGTCCTGCGGATGCTCTACGAGTGTCCGGGGCTCGATCAGGTGACGCTGGCGCAGCGGGTGGCGCTCGACACGTCGACGACGGCCGACCTCGCGGTCCGGCTCGAAGCGAAAGGATTGATCGTTCGCGAAGTGCTGCCGCGGCGTCAGCGGCGCCTGCTGCTGACACCGACGGGCGTCGAACTGCTCACGCGCCTGATTCCGTCAGTGCAGGAGCTGCGTGCCGGCCTGTTCGACGGGATGGGCGAGGAAGATTCGCAGGAACTCGTACGCCTGTTGCGCAAGTTCGTCCATTTGAACAACGAGCAGAGCCGCGCGCCGCTGCGTGTCGGCGAGGATTCCTAGCGGTCGGTTACGCGCGGCGCACGATGCGACGTGCGTCGGGCCGCACCCCTGCGTCACGGGCGTGACGCTTCCCCTTCCAGCCGCCGCACGGCTTCCGCCACTTCATTCCTGAACCGCACGAGCGCCGCCTGCTCCGGCGCCGGCGGCTGCACGGCGGCCCACAGCATGTCGACGAGCTGCGTGGCCGTCGTTTCCGTGTCGAGCTTGCGGTGCCCGAGGATCGCATCCCACAGCACGTGCTCGATCGGCCCGAACACCATCGAGCGCAGCAGGCTCAGCGGCAGGTCGGTACGCACTTGCCCGGCCGCCTGGCCGCGCGCGAGCACGTCCATCAGCGGCGCGGTGTAGCGGCGCTGCAGCGCGGTGAGCTCGTCGCTCAGCGCATGCTGCTTCGCGCGGCCTTCCGACAGCACCAGCGCGCACAGGCCCGTGCCGTTCACCAGCATCAGCCGCAGGTGGGTGCGCACGATGAACGCGAACTGCTGCCGCACCGACGCTTCCTGCGGCATCCCCTGCTCGAATGCGGCGATGTTTTCGTCGTACCAATCCGCGATGACGCGCGCGCACAGCTCGCGCTTGCCGCGGAAGTAGCTGAACACCGTCGCCTCCGATACGCCGACGCGCTGCGCGATCTCGGCGGCCGTCGCATGCTCGTAACCCTTTTCGGCGAACACTTCCCGACCGGCGCGCAGGATGTCCTGCACGCGTTGCTGGGATTTGCGCCCGGCGGGCGCGCGCGACGTGTCGGCGCGGTCGGCTTTGACGGTGGCGGTCATGGTGTCGGCGGTAGCGGCTGTCATCTCGGCATGATATCTGAGTGTCACTCAAAAAACTATTGACGCCGAACCCGACGAGGCGCGAAACTGTGCAAAATTTACGCTGTATTGGTCAATGAATCGGTGCATTCATTCGATTTGAGCGAAACTCAGAAATCGGTGGGTGCCACACACTTTCTGGAGACGGAGGAGACATGATCAACCTGCCCGGTGTGCAATTCATGCTCGGTGAAGACATCGAGATGCTGCGCGACGCCGTCGCGACGTTCGCGGCGAAGGAAATCACGCCGCGCGCGGCGGAGGTCGACCGCACCGACCAGTTTCCGATGGATCTGTGGAAGAAGTTCGGCGATCTCGGCGTGCTGGGCATGACGGTGGCCGAGGAATACGGCGGCGCGAACATGGGCTATACCGCGCACATGGTCGCGATGGAGGAGATCTCGCGCGCCTCGGCGTCGATCGGCCTGTCGTACGGCGCGCACTCGAACCTGTGCGTGAACCAGATCCACCGCAACGGCACCGAGGCTCAAAAGCAGAAATACCTGCCGAAGCTCGTGTCGGGCGAACACATCGGCGCACTCGCGATGAGCGAGCCGAATGCCGGCTCGGACGTCGTCAGCATGAAGCTGCGCGCGGACAAGCGTGGCGATCGCTACGTGCTGAACGGCACGAAGATGTGGATCACCAACGGGCCCGATTGCGACACGCTGGTGGTCTACGCGAAGACCGACCTCGAAGCCGGCCCGCGCGGCATCACCGCGTTCATCGTCGAGAAGGGGATGAAGGGCTTCTCGGTCGCGCAGAAGCTCGACAAGCTCGGCATGCGCGGCTCGCACACGGGCGAGCTGGTGTTCCAGGACGTCGAAGTGCCGGAGGAAAACATCCTCGGCCAGCTCAACGGCGGCGTGAAGGTGCTGATGAGCGGCCTCGATTACGAGCGCGCCGTGCTGTCGGGCGGCCCGACGGGCATCATGGCCGCGTGTCTCGACGCGGTCGTGCCGTACATCCACGACCGCAAGCAGTTCGGCCAGGCGATCGGCGAATTCCAGCTGATCCAGGGCAAGGTCGCCGACATGTACACCACGTTCCAGGCATGCCGCGCGTATCTGTACGCGGTCGGCCGCCACCTCGATTCGGCCGGCAGCGACCACATCCGCCAGGTGCGCAAGGACTGCGCGGGCGTGATCCTCTATACGGCCGAGAAGGCGACGTGGATGGCCGGCGAGGCGATCCAGATCCTCGGCGGCAACGGCTACATCAACGAATACCCGGTCGGCCGCCTGTGGCGCGATGCGAAGCTGTACGAGATCGGCGCCGGCACGAGCGAGATCCGCCGGATGCTGATCGGCCGCGAGCTGTTCGCGGAAACGATGTAACGCCCCACGTCACGCGAACGGAGCCCCGTCGATGCCGATCATCGAATCGAAACTGAACCCGCGCTCGGAAGACTTCCGTGCGAATGCCGCCGCGCTCGAGGCGGTCGTCGCCGACTTGCGCGCGAAGATCGAACAGCTCGCGCAGGGCGGCGGCCAGGCCGCGCGCGACAAGCACCTGGCGCGCGGCAAGCTGCTGCCGCGCGACCGCATCGCGCAACTGCTCGATCCGGGCGCGCCGTTCCTCGAGTTCTCGCAGCTCGCGGCGAACGGCATGTACAACGACGACGCACCGGGCGCGGGCGTCATCACCGGGATCGGCCGGATCGCCGGCCGCGAATGCGTGATCGTGTGCAACGACGCGACGGTCAAGGGCGGCACCTATTACCCGGTCACCGTGAAGAAGCACGTGCGCGCGCAGGAGATCGCCGCGGAAAACCGGCTGCCGTGCGTGTACCTCGTCGATTCGGGCGGCGCGAACCTGCCGAACCAGGACGACGTGTTTCCCGATCGCGACCACTTCGGCCGCATCTTCTTCAACCAGGCGACGATGTCGGCCGCGGGGATCGCGCAGATCGCCGTCGTGATGGGCTCGTGCACGGCGGGCGGCGCGTACGTGCCGGCGATGAGCGACGAGTCGATCATCGTGAAGGAGCAGGGCACGATTTTCCTGGGCGGCCCGCCGCTCGTGAAGGCCGCGACCGGCGAGGAAGTGAGCGCCGAGGATCTCGGCGGCGGCGACGTGCATACGCGCCTGTCGGGCGTGGCCGACCATCTCGCGCAGAACGACGCGCATGCGCTGTCGATCGCGCGCAACATCGTCAGTCACCTCGCGCCGAAGATCGCGCCGCCGGTCGCGCTGCGCGAGCCGAAGCCGCCGCGCTACGACGCGAAGAGCCTGTACGGCGTGATTCCGGTCGATACGCGCAAGCCGTTCGACGTGCGCGAGGTGATCGCGCGCATCGTCGACGATTCGGAGTTCGACGAATTCAAGGCGCGCTACGGCACGACGCTCGTTACCGGTTTCGCGCACATCTGGGGCCACCCGGTCGGGATCGTCGCGAACAACGGCATCCTGTTCTCCGAATCGGCCGTGAAGGGCGCGCATTTCATCGAGCTGTGCTGCCAGCGCAAGATCCCGCTCGTGTTCCTGCAGAACATCACGGGCTTCATGGTCGGCCGCAAGTACGAGAACGAAGGCATCGCGCGGCACGGCGCGAAGATGGTGACGGCCGTGTCGAATGCGAAGGTGCCGAAGTTCACGGTGATCATCGGCGGCTCGTTCGGCGCCGGCAACTACGGGATGTGCGGCCGTGCGTTCGGCCCGCGCTTCCTGTGGATGTGGCCGAACGCGCGGATCTCGGTGATGGGCGGCGAGCAGGCCGCGTCGGTGCTCGCGACGGTGCGCCGCGACGGCATCGAGGCGAAGGGCGGTTCGTGGTCCGCCGAGGAAGAGGACGCGTTCAAGCAGCCGATCCGCGACCAGTACGAGCGCCAGGGCCATCCGTATTACGCGAGCGCGCGGCTGTGGGACGACGGCGTGATCGACCCGGCGCAGACGCGCGACGTGCTCGGGCTCGGCCTTGCCGCATCGATGAACGCGCCGATCGAAGACACGCGCTTCGGCGTGTTCCGCATGTAACGGCCGGGAGGGCTGACCGATGCGATACGAAACGATCAAGGTAAGCGAAGCCGGCCGCGTGGCGACCGTCACGCTCGCGCGCCCCGACGTGCGCAACGCGTTCAACGAGACGACGATCGCCGAGCTGACCACCGCGTTCGAATGGCTCGACGCGCATGAAGGCGTGCGCGCGATCGTGCTCGCCGCGGAAGGCGCGGCGTTCTGCGCGGGCGCGGACCTGAACTGGATGAAGAAGATGGCCGGTTACTCGGACGACGAGAACCGCGCCGATGCGCGCAAGCTCGCGCGCATGCTCGAGGCGATCCATCGCTGCGGCAAGCCGGTGATCGCCCGCGTGCATGGCGATGCCTACGCGGGCGGCGTGGGCCTGGTGGCCGCGGCCGACATCGCGATTGCCGCCGACGGCGTGAAGTTCTGCCTGTCGGAAGCGCGGCTCGGGCTGATCCCCGCGACGATCGCGCCGTACGTGGTGCGCGCGATGGGCGAGCGCGCGGCGCGCCGTTATTTCACGACGGCCGAGGTGTTCGACAGCACGCGCGCGGCGTCGCTCGGCTTCATTCACGAAGCGGTGCCGGCCGATGCGCTCGACGAAACCGTCGCGAAGCTGGCCGCGACGCTCGTCGCGAACGGCCCCGACGCGGTGCGCGCATGCAAGCGGCTCGTCGCCGACGTGGCCGGCCGCGCGCTCGACGCGACGCTGATCGAGCAGACCGCCGACTGGATCGCGCGAACCCGGGCTGGCGCGGAAGCGCGCGAAGGGATCGCGTCCTTTCTCGAGAAACGCACGCCTTCGTGGCGTGAATGACGGCGTGCCCCTAACTTTCCGGACGACACCGAAGCCATGTTCGACAAGATTCTGATCGCCAACCGCGGCGAAATCGCGTGCCGCGTCGCCGCGACGTGCAAACGTCTCGGGATCGCGAGCGTCGCCGTCTATTCCGACGCGGACGCGAACGCGAAACACGTGGCCGCGTGCGACGAAGCCGTGCACATCGGCGGCTCGGCCGCCGCGGACAGCTATCTGCGCATCGAGCGCATCATCGAAGCCGCGCGCGCAACCGGCGCGCAGGCGATCCATCCCGGCTACGGATTCCTGTCGGAGAACGAAGATTTTGCGCATGCGTGCGAAGCGGCCGGCATCGTCTTCATCGGGCCGCCGGTCGACGCGATCGCGGCGATGGGCTCGAAGGCCGCCGCGAAGGCGCTGATGCACGCGGCCGCCGTGCCGCTCGTGCCCGGTTATCACGGCGACGACCAGGACGCGGCCAACCTGCATCGCGAAGCCGACGCGATCGGCTACCCGGTGCTGTTGAAGGCGAGCGCGGGCGGCGGCGGCAAGGGGATGCGCGTGGTCGAGCGCTCCGACGATTTCCCCGCGGCGCTCGCGTCGTGCCAGCGCGAAGCCGCGAGCAGCTTCGGCAACGACCGCGTGCTGATCGAGAAATACCTGACGCGCCCGCGTCACGTCGAGGTGCAGGTGTTCGGCGACACGCACGGCAATACCGTGTACCTGTTCGACCGCGACTGCTCGGTGCAGCGCCGTCACCAGAAGGTGCTCGAGGAAGCGCCGGCGCCGGGCCTGCACGACGACGTGCGCGAGGCGATGGGCGAAGCGGCCGTCGCGGCCGCGCGCGCGGTCGGTTATGTCGGCGCGGGCACCGTCGAATTCATCATGACGGGCGACGCGTTCTACTTCATGGAAATGAACACGCGCCTGCAGGTCGAGCATCCGGTCACCGAGATGGTCACCGGGCTCGATCTCGTCGAATGGCAACTGCGTGTCGCATCCGGCGAGCCGCTGCCGCTGCAGCAGGACGAACTGCGCGTGCAGGGTCACGCGCTCGAGGCGCGCCTTTATGCGGAGAACCCGGCGCGCGGTTTCCTGCCGTCCACGGGCACGCTGAAGCACCTGCGGCTGCCGGCAGGCGTCGAGTTCGCGATCGGCGCATCGGTGCGCGTCGACAGCGGCGTGCGCGAAGGCGATGCGATCACGCCGTTCTACGATCCGATGATCGCGAAGCTGATCGTCCACGGCGCGGACCGCGCGGAAGCACTGGGCCTGATGCTGCGCGCGCTGCGTGCATGCGAAGTGGTCGGCCTGCACACGAATGCCGCGTTCCTGCAGCGGATCGTCGCGTGCGAGCCGTTCGCGACGGCCGATCTCGACACGGGCCTGATCGAGCGCAATCACGATGCGCTGTTCGCGCCGCAAGAGCCGCCGCGCGCGATGCTCGCGCTCGCATGCGCGGCGCTGCTCGCGCGCGAACGCGGCGCGGCCGCGCAGGGTTCGTCGCCGTGGGGCGCGCTGCCGGACTGGCGGCTGAACGGCGGCTATCGCCGCACGCTCGACTGGCATGCGGCCGAGCGCGAAGCGGACGTGACGGTCACGTACGAGGACGACGGCGCTGTCGCGCGCCTCGCGACCGGCGGCGCGGCCGCGCAACCGTTCACGTGGACGCGTGGCGCCACGCCGCTCGATTTCGACGCGACGCTCGGCGGCGTGCGCAGCAGCGGCCGCGTGTATGCGGACGGCGACACCTTCCACGTGTTCTCGCAAGGTGCGGCCGAGACGTTCGAATGGCGCAACCTGCTCGCGCATGCGGGCGATGCGGAGCAGGGCGGCGGCCGCCTGACCGCGCCGATGCCCGGCAAGGTGATCGCGGTGCTGGTCGAGCCGGGCCAGAAGGTCGAGGCGGGCACGCCGCTCATCGTGATGGAAGCGATGAAGATGGAGCACACGATCGGCGCGCCGAGCGCGGGCGTCGTCGCGGAAGTGCTGTACGGCGTCGGCGACCAGGTTTCGGATGGCGCGCAGTTGCTGATGATGGCGGAAGGCTGAGCGGCGCCGGTTTCGCGATATGCGGGCCGGCTGCCGCGGCTGCCGGCCCGTAAGACAGGCGTCGTGGTGCGTTGCTCGACCGACACCGCGCCAGGTTCGCTTCGATCGCTTCGGCAAAAACGCAGCAATGCGAATCTTTCGATTGCATTACGTCAACCTCTCGTAATCCTCTCCGCCGCGACAGGTGCGCCCCTTGCGTGCACGCGGCGCGCCTCCTTGCACGACACCGTCGTGTAACACGTGATAATTAGCATCTCGCCGTCGACACGACCGGTGCGCACCCGCGCCTGTGTCAAGTCATCACATCCACGGAGAGACGTTATGCGAAAGTCGGCCCTACGGCCTTTCGCGGTCGTTGGCCTGATCGCGCTGACCGCACTCCTCGGTGCCTGCAACGACGACCTGACCGCACCCGCCGCACCTGTGGCGCAGCAGAAGGCCGCATGCGGCGGCGGCGTGGTCGCCACCGCGCAGATGCACTGCCCGCCCGGTTTCACCGCGCCTGCTTCCTCGCCCGCTTCCTGATCCCGGCCGTTTCCACCAGAAATCCAATCAAGAGCAACCAGCATGGCCACCCATTCGCGACGCGATTTTCTGAAGTTCTCCGCCGGCCTCGCCGGCGCGACCGCCGCCACCGCACTGCTTCCCGAATCGATCCGCAAGGCGCTGGCGATCGAGCCGAATACCGTGACGGGCACGATCCAGGATGTGCAGCACATCGTCGTGTTCATGCAGGAAAACCGCTCGTTCGACCACTACCTCGGTCACCTGAGCGGCGTGCGCGGCTACAACGACCGCTTCCCGGTCACGCTGCCGAACGGCAAGCCGGTGTGGTTCCAGCCGCGGCAGGAGGACAAGACGAGCGTGATCGCGCCGTTCCGCTACGACACGACCAACCCGGGCGTCAACGCGCAGTGCATCGGCGGCCTGCCGCATACGTGGGCGACGACGCACGGCGCGATCGACAACGGCCGTGCCGACCAGTGGGCGGTGCAGAAGTCCAACATGACGATGGGCTACCACGTCCGCGACGACATCCCGTTCCATTACGCGCTCGCGGATGCGTTCACCGTGTGCGACAACTACTTCTGCTCGATCCCGGGCAACACGCACCCGAACCGCATGTACCTGATGACGGGCATGGTCGACCCGCTCGGCACGGGCGGCGGCCCGCTGCTCGACAACACCGACTACATCGACAACCAGTTCGACAAGATCCAGTTGCCGCCCTTCAGCTGGACGACTTATCCGGAGCGCCTCGAGAAAGCGGGCATCTCGTGGCAGGTCTACCAGCAGGGCACCGGGTTCGACAACTTTACCGGCAACTACGGCACGAACATGCTCGCGTGCTTCAACAACTTCGTGAATGCGCCGGCCGGTTCGTCGCTGCAGACGCGCGGAATGAGCACGCGCCCGATCACGCAACTGAAGGCCGACGTGCAGGCGAACGCGCTGCCGCAGGTATCGTGGCTGCTGCCGCCCGCCGCGTATTCGGAGCATCCGAAGTTCACGCCGCTTTACGGCGCGTATTACCTGTCGACGATTCTCGATGCGCTGACGTCGAATCCGGACGTGTGGAGCAAGACCGTCCTGCTCGTCATGTACGACGAGAACGACGGCTTCTTCGATCACGTCGTGCCGCCGTCGGCACCGACGCTGCCGGGCTCCGGCATGAGCACCGTGGACGTGTCGCTCGAGCGGCACAACGTCGTGACCTCGACGCAGACGGGTACGTACACGGCGGACAACCTGCCATACGGCCTCGGCCCACGCGTGCCGATGTTCGTGGTCTCGCCGTGGTCGAAGGGCGGCTTCGTGTGCTCGCAGGTCTTCGATCACACGTCGGTGCTGCAATTCATCGAGAAGCGCTTCGGCGTGATGGAAACGAACATCTCGCCGTGGCGCCGCGCGATCTGCGGCGACCTGACGTCCGCGCTCGACTTCTCGAAATCGGATGCGACGCTGCCGACCCTGCCGAGCACGCAGGCGTATGTCGCGCAGGCGGACCTGCAGTGTTCGCGCGCGTCGTCGCAGACCGCACCGGCCAGCACCGCGCAGCAGGTCGTGACGGCACAGGAGCCCGGCACGCGGCCGGCGCGTGCGCTGCCGTACGAATTGCACGTGACCGGCCAGCTCCAGGCGCAAGGCTATGCGCTGACGTTCGCGAACACCGGCACGCAGGGCGCGCATTTCTGGGTTTATACGGGCGACCCCACCGCGATGCCGCGCCGCTACACGGTCGAAGCGGGCAAGCAGCTGACCGACACGTGGGCGCTCGATGCGAACGGCAACTACCTGGTGAGCGTGTGGGGGCCGAACGGCTATTTCCGGCGCTTCGCCGGATCGGCCGCCGCGGATGCCGGCGCGAAGCCTGAAATCACGCCGTGTTACGACACGGCCAACGGCGACGTGTACGTGACGATCGCCAACGCGGGCACCGGCACGCTCACGGTCACGGCGACCGATGTCGCGTACGGCGGCGCACCGCGCACGTTGACGGTTCCGGCCGGGCAGCGCGTCGAAGCGCACTGGGATCTGTCGTGCAGCAGCCACTGGTACGACCTGCAGTTCGCGGTGGCCGGGAACGCCGGCTGGACGCGCCGCATCGCGGGGCACGTCGAAACCGGCAAGGCCAGCATCACCGACCCGGCCGCCGTGGCGCCGACGACCTCGGCGATCTGACGGCAATCCATGCGTGCCGGCTCCGCGCCGGCACGCGACGAGCGCATGTCAGAAACGAAAAAGGCGCCGCGCGGCGCCTTTTTCAGTCGGGTACACGAAATCAGATCGGGCGAAAAACTGCGTATTGATCGCCGTCGAGTTTTTCCAGGTACCGGGAATCATGGAGCGTCAGGTTGACCGGCTGGAGCAATTTCTCGTCGGCGGCCTCGCGTTCGTTGCTGGCGCGCGTATTGAACAGGCTCGACGCATTGGCGGAGTTCACGAGAGAATCGAGGCGCGGTGCGTTCCAGTCGAGGTGCCCCCTGAGCAGGTAGAAGTGCATGATCCCGCATTGCTGATGGGCCCAGAAGTCATGCCACATGAATGAATCGGGCCGCCACACGGAGTTGTGGCTCTCGAAGTACGATGCGCTGCTCATCGGCATGCACTCGGGGGTCGAGATGATGATGTATCGCGATCGATAGTTGAGAAACTCCAGTAGATCGCGACCGTGGGAGTGGCGCATGTGCTCGATGACATCGCCCAGGATGATCGTGTCGTACGAGTCGCCGGACCGTTCGTACAGCGTGTCGCTGACGCCGGAAATGATGTCGTCGTAGCCGTTCTCGATCAGGAACGGATGGGTCTCCTCGTCACATTCCAGCGCCGTGATACGGCAATCCGGCACGACCTTCCTGAGCAGGCGCCCGTATTTCCCGCCCCCGGCCCCGATATCCAGAATCTTGCCCGGGTTGATCGACTTGACCAGATACTGCGTGAGTTGATCGAAGGTTGGCCACGAATACCCGATCTGCTCCACTTTGACCTCCCGTCAAGGCTGGTTTGTAAAATTGATCGTAGCGATGTCGCAGTGTTGCTGCGAAGCCGTTTTCTGCCCACCCTGGATGCCGATACCGCCCGGCAACCCGGTGGCGCGGCGGGTCGCACGAGTATCGCACAGCCGTCTCGCGGATCTGCGTGTGCCGGCCGGGCGCTGACCATCCCTGACAGTATGCGGCGGGCACTCCGCTAGAATGCCGGGTGGCCGGCGGCGTGCGCCGCTTGACGCGGGCGGCGCTTCGCGCGCTACACTGCATCCATTCCATCCCCATCCAACTTCCCATCCCGCCGACGATGACATCCCCTGTCCTGAACGGCCTGCGCATCGGTATCACGATCGGACTGCGTGCCCCTGACGAAAGCATGTGGATCAACGGCATCAAGCAGAACGCGCTGTTTCTCGCGAAGCTGCTGATGGCGTCGCCGCATGGCTACCGCGTGACGCTGGTCAACACCACCGACGTACCGCTCACCGATGCATTGCCGTGGGATCGCAGCGTGTACGACACGCGCGCATTCGCCGAGATGAAGGATGCGCTCGACGTGGTGATCGAGCTCGGCGGGCAGATCGACGGCGAGCAGACGGCCTACCTGAAGGCGCGCGGCGCGAAACTCGTCAGTTACTGCTGCGGCGTCGAGTACGTCAACGCGATGGAATCGATTCTGTTCGGCCGCCGGCTGTGGGATTCGCTGTTCATCAACCGCGGCTACGACGAGGTGTGGGCGATTCCGCAGATCGCACCGTCGTCGCTGCCGTTCCTGCAGTCGCTGCGCCGCTGCCCCGGGCGCGTCGTGCCGTTCGTGTGGGACCCGATGTTCCTGAGCGCGCGCGCGCAGTCGTTGCCGGAGCGCGGCGAATACCGGCCGCGCAGCGAGCCGGGCAAGCGGCTGACGGTGATGGAGCCGAACCACGACGTCGTGAAGTTCTGCGTGTATCCAATGCTGATCATCGACGAAGCGTATCGCCGCGATCCGGATGCGATCTGCTTCACGCACGTGACGAACGCCGATCGCCTCGCGCACGACAGCCCCGAGTTCGTGATGCTGATGAACTACCTGGACATCGTGCGCGCGGGCAAGGCGAGTTTCGTCGGGCGCTTCGATACGCCGCTGTTCCTGGCCGACCTGACCGATATCGTCGTGTCGCACCAATGGTCGAACCCGCTCAACTATTTCTATTTCGACGTGTGCTGGCAGGGCTATCCGCTCGTGCACAACGCGAGTCTCGCGCCCGAACTCGGCTACTACTATCCGGACAACGACGTGCAGCAGGGCGCCGATGCGCTGTTGCGCGCGCTGCATACGCACGATGACGACTGGGAAGCGTACACGCGGCGCCAGCGCGACATCCTGAGCCGCTATACGTCGGCGAATCCCGCGCTCATCGCCGAATACGACGCCCTGCTCGCGAACCTGGTCGGCGCATCGGCCGCATAAGGCCCGGTTTTTCTCGCGGCGCACACGTTGCGCCGCGGCCCGCCATCGGGATTGTCCCGCCCTAATGTCTGACGAAATAATGCCGTTAAAAAAGAAACCGCCGAACCCGATCGGTTCGACGGTTTTTGAAGGCACGAATTTGACGGCTCCGAGGGAAGTCCGTCGGAAATCATTTTATAGGTTAACAAGAATTCAAGATTGTTAAAAATGGTTTGATCGATAATCGTCATATGATTTAAATTGATATTATCGATTAACGGTGGCTTGATTCAGGTTGGAAATTTAATAATCCGTTTGAAACGGGAAAATTGAGCGCTGCGATGATCGAATGACGTGCGGCAGCCGATTTGCGGCGACGCGCAAGCCGGGCCGCCAGCCTTCACGGCGAGTCCGGCAGCGGGCGAGGGCGCTGCCTCGCGGGCCGGTATTGATCTGATTAATTGAAGATTTTCGAATTTGCGAGGCATGCAGATTACGCGGGAATTGATTCGGACAAGAATGTTTAGGTGCCTGGAATAAACAATATCCGAATCGTGTTTATGTAATTTGCGTTAGTGTGACCTGTCGCACAATCAGTGTTGCGCATGCGTGGTGTATTCCAGTAACTGAATATCGTTGAAAATATCGAATTTGACGGCGCGCCGAAGCGAAAAGTACGCTCCCCGGAAAAGATCGACATAACAGGATGGGCCGGGTAGGCGGCGGAGCACGTCATGATCGGTTTGCTCCGCATGTTTGTTGAGGTCGAGCCGCGATCGGCGGCTCGCCATTTGCCGGAGCGCCGGATGAATGCGGTCGAAGCTCGCCAGGAGGCGAATCGGGAAGCGAATCGTGACGAAATCGATCTCGTGTTCGGCGCCCCCGACGATCATCCCGACCTCGCGTCGGTACGCAGTTTCGTGGAGAGCCGGCTCGCGTTCGCGCAAGAGCCCGTGTGCCGGGCCGACCTGTCGGGCGGTGTGCTGTACCAGGAATGCCTGGCGCGATTGCGGTGGGGCGAGCGCGATGCGCTGCCGCCGGTCGCGTTCCTGCCGCGCCTCGAGGCGCTCGGGCTGATGCGATGGTTCGACCGGCTCGTGGTCGGCCGGACGATCGACGCGCTGCGCGCCGATCCGGCTGCCGTCTACGGCTGCAATGTGGCGGCGGCGAGCGCGGTCGTCGACGATGCGTGGCTGGCCATCTTCAGGCGGCTCGAGCGCGAGCCGTCGGTCGCGGCGCGGCTGGTGGTCGAGATCACGGAGACGGGGCCGCTGAATCCCGTCGCGGGTCGTTCGTTCGTGAACCGCTTCCGGCAGACCGGATGCCGCATCGCGATCGACGATTTCGGGGTGGGTTTCAGCGCGTTGAACAACCTGGTGGTCGGCAATCCCGACATCGTGAAGCTCGACCGGTCGATCCTGTCGATGATCAAGCGCAACGCGATCGGCCGCTACCAGTTCCGCAGGCTGATCGCGTTCGCGCATGAAGGTGCGCGGCACGTCGTCGTCGAAGGCGTGGAGAGCGAGATCGACCGGCAGATCATCGTGGATGCCGGCGTCGCCTGGGCGCAGGGCATCCGTTTTTCATGGCGGTCGCCGGCCGCCGCGTGACGGCGCGGAAACAGGCGGGGTGGCGTGCACGACGCACGCCGGTGTCGGGCGTGGCCGGCGCGTGGCCGGGACGAATCGCAAAGGGGCATGGGCATGGCGGGGACGAAGGCCGGAAGCGGAACGGGCACGCAGGCAGCCGGTGCGCGCGAACTCGTCGCGATCGCCGAGCTGGCCGACATGCTGTGGCAGCTGGGCGCCGAATCGACCGAAGTGCCGATCGACGTCGCGCCGTATCTCGACGGACTGAAAACCATTGCGCGCCGCATCCAGCGGATGACGCCGCTCGACGCCGGCGGCCGCGAACTGGCCGCGCGGCACTATTACGCGGGTGTCATCGCGGGCGCGTGCGGCGACGATTCGGCGATCGCGCGTGGTGTGTCCGACAGCCTCGTCAAGTTATCCGGCGGCATCAGCCGGCCGGCGGCGCGTTGCTTTGCCGTGCTCGCGCGAACGGGCCGGCGGCATGGCCGTGTGTTCGCCGCGCAGAGCGGCGACCGGGTGCCGGTCTAGCGCCTGTTCACTGCGGTCGCGGTCGCGGGCGCCGGCGCGGCGCGATGTGCGCGGCCCGTGTCGATCTCATCTTTTCGTGTAGCGGCCCGATCGCGCGCCAAACCGGTCAATCCTTCCCGAATCCGCCGAGCACGAATGCCATCGCGCGGTCGACCGCGTCGTCCCATCGGCCGACGTGCGCGGCGCGCACGATCCGGACGCCCGGATAGAGAGCGGTGCGCGAGCCGGTTTCCCAGCGCGCGTCGGCTTTCGGGCTGAGCAGCAGCACGGCCGGCACGCCGAGCGCGCCGGCGAGATGGACGTGCGCGGTGCAGGTGGTCACCACGGCGTCCAGCGCGAGCATCAGCGCCGCCAGGTCGCTGAAATCGCCGATCGCGTGATGCGGGAAGGTCACCGGCAGGTCCGATTGCTCGGACTGCGCGGACAGGTCGCGGTTGATGCAGTACGCGGCGTGACCGTGCAGCCGCGTCAGCGGCGCGAGGTCGCGCAGGCTGGCCGCGCGATGGAAGCGCGCGTCGCTGTCGTCGCGCCCGCGCCAGTTGAGCCCGATGCGGCGCGTGCCGGCGGCATGACCGTCGCGCGACACGCGCTCGCGCCACGCGGCCGCCTGCCCGGGCGGGCAGGACAGGTACGCGCCCGCCGATCCTTTGGGTGCCGGCGCGTAGCCGAACTGCGCGGCGAGCACCAGGAACGAACACCAGTAATCGTGTGCGATCTGCGACGTGTCGATCCACGCGCCGTGCGCGCCGATGAATTCGATGTGCGGGAACGTGTGACGCATCAGGCCCGTCAGCGCGTCCGGAACGACGACGGTCACGCTCGTGCAGCCGAGCGTGTCGAGCGCATGCAGGTAGCGCGCGTACTGGAGCTGATCGCCGACACCGCCATAGCTGAGCACCAGCAGTCGCTTGCCCTGCAGCGGCTGGCCCTGGTAGAGCCGCTCCGTCGGCAGCCCGAACTGCGCGGCCGTCAGGATGTTTTCGCTCGCGATGGTGGCGCGGGCCGCTTCGTCGCGCCGGCCGGCACGCAGCAGCAGCATCGAACGCATCAGCTCGAGGCGGCCGCGCGTCGCGTCGGGCAGCGCGTCCGCATCGCTGAAGCGTTCGAGCGCCGCGAGCCCGGCGTCGGGTGCCCCGGCGAAGCCGTAGCACGACGCGAGTTGCAGCGCGATCGCGTCGTCGTCGAGCCCGCGGCCGCGCGCGCGTTGCCAGCGGTCGATCGCGTGCCCCCACTCGCAGCGCGACTCATGGTCGAGTGCGCGGTTCCAGTGCGTTTCAGGCGCGTCGATGTCGACGGCTGCGTCGGGGGGCGCATCGACGTCGGCCGGCGACGCGACGGCGATCGGCTCGATCGAGATGACCAGCCGCTGCCTGTCCCAGCGCGCGTTGGGCACGCAAAGCAGGTTCAGCGGGTCCATCCGGTAGAACGTGTAGTCGAGGCCGGCAAAGGTGGCGATGATCGGCGCCTCGCCGACTTTCCAGTATTCGACCCAGCACCAGGGCAGGTGCGTCTCGATAAGGCGGCGCGCGCCGCGCAGCGCGTCGATCTCCATGCCTTCGACGTCGAGCTTCAGGAAATCCAGCCGCGGCAAGCCGAGCGCGTCGAGCCTGACGACCGGCGTCGGCGTGCCGCCTTCCGCGTGCGCGCCGACGAGCGACACCTGGCCGAAGTCGGCATCCTGTCCGTAGTCGACGTCGGGCACCTTCATCGTGCCGTTGGCGCCCGCAAGCCCCATGTTCAGCAGATGGACGTTGTCGAGCTGGTTGAGCGCGATAGTGCCGCCGAGCGCATGGAACAGCGTGCGCTGCGGCTCGAACGCGTACACGCGGCCGCCGCGCGCACGCAACCGATGGGCGATCGGCACGCACACGAGCCCCGCATTCGCGCCGCCGTCCACGGCGATCGCATCGTCCGGCAACTGGTCGATCACCTTCAGGATCGTGTCGAGCTCATCCTGGATGTGCGGCCGCCCGGTCTTGATCAATGCTTCGGCCTGGTACGCGCAGTGCCGGTTGATGACGAACGGACCGTGAATCGAATCGATCACGACGAAATTGCGGACGGTCTGATTCATGGGCGGGAGCAGGGGCAAGTAAGGTCAGCCGAGTGCGCGGCCGGCGAACAACTGCTGGATCTGCGCGGAATACGCGTGGACGTTGTGCGCGGCGAGCGTGTCGACCTGATGCAGGCAGCGGCGTGCCGCGGCCGCGTATTCGTCGAGCCGTGCGTCGTGCGTCTGCGCGGCGGTCGCGATCGCACGCGCCGCATCGAAGATCTCGAAGTCCGGATAGTAATAACCGACGTCGCGCAGGAACGGCGAGTTGTGCACGAGCGGGTAGTTGCCGTACAGCGCGTCGTACAGCAGGTAGTTGAGGCCGTTTTCCCAGTGGTGGGACACGACGATGTCGGTGTGATGCGCGGCCCATGCGACGAACGGCGCGCGCACGTCGGCGGTCGCCTTGCCGTCGCGCACCATCTCGAGCCCGAGCGCGAGATGCTTGAAGGCGACGTTTTCCTTCTTGTCGAACGTGTTGGTCATGTACACGTGCTCGACGAGCTCCGGATGCTCGACGTAACACGCGTTGGCGGCGAGCATCGGCACGATCGAGCTTTTCACGACGTTCAGGTTCGGCTCGAAGAACGCGATGCGTTTCGCGGGGCCGTGGTTCCGATAACCGAAGCGCGCCTTCAGTTCGGGATCGGCGTCGAGGCTGCGCTCGATGAAATACGGCGACCAGATGTGCGGCAGCTCGATCACCGGCGCGCGGTACACGGCCTGGAAATACGCGGCGCACGTGTGCATGTGCTGCGGGTTGGTCCAGATCTCGTCGAACTGCACGCGGTGCGGGTTCGGCCGCCACTGGTTCTTCTCGAAGTTGATCGTCTCGACCGCGATCACGTAGTCGTTGCCGAAGCGGTACGACACGCACTTGCCGCCGCGCCGGCGCACGGCGTCGGTGTGCGTCGAATCGATGAACGCGTTCATCTCGATCAGCAGGTCGGTCTGGTGGACGACGGCAGACAGCGGCCGCAGCGCGTCGCCGAACGCGTCCATCATCAGCGCCTGCGGATACTCGGTCACGCCTTCGTCGTGCGTGAGCCAGACCTCGCCGATCAGCGGCGACTGCTTCAGCAGCATGTACAGGTACACGCAGTGCTGGTTCGCGCCGTTGTACCAGATCGACTGCGTCGCGTCGCGCTGCACGTTCATCGTTATCGCGACATTGAGTTTCATGACGGCTCCGTGGTGCGGGCGTTGCGCGGGTTACGGCGTGTAGTTTTGCGACGAGCGCGGCACATAGCCGGTCAGGCGCCAGTGGCCGTCATCCTCGCGGCGAAAACTCAGCTTCTCGAACATGGTCGCGCCGCTCGTCAGCGTGGTCGCGTAATCGACGTTCGCGTAGAGCCCGTCGGGTGTCGTCGACGCGTTGGTGTAGCGGATGCGCGTGATCTGCGCCCAGCCGCGATGACGGACCGCGCCGACCGACTGGCGCGCACGCTGCATGTCCGACGCGAACTGGTCCTGCTTGATGCGCGCCTTCACGAACGCGGCGGCATCGGTCCACACGTCGTTGTACTGGCCGGCGTCGAGCTGCTTGAACACGGCGTCCGAGTCGCGGAGCAGCGCGTCGGCCGATTCGCCGTCGGCTTGCGCATGCGCGCCGATCGCGATCGATGCGACGGCGCAGCCGATCAGCCATTTGGCGCGGGTGAGGGTCGTGCGTGCGGTCATGTCGGAGTCCGGAAGAGGGCGGCGCGTCACGCGTCGCGATAGAGGGTGGCGATCGCGTCCGTATAGGCGGCGACGTTCTCGGGGTTGTAGATGCTCACGGAGCTGAGCACGTGCTTCGACTGCTCGCGGTACGCTTCCAGGTTCGCGTCGTGCTCGGCGAACGCCTTCAACAATGCGCGGCCGCCGGCCTGACAGTCGAAGTCCGGATAGAAATACCCGGCCTTGCCGAGGAACGGCGAGTTGTGGATCAGCGGGTAGTCGCCGTACAACAGCTCGTAGTACAGGTAGTTCTGCGCGTTTTCCCACGTGTGCGACACCACCGCGTCGCCGAACGCGGCCATGAACTCGTACACCGCGTAGCGGCTCTCGAACGTCGTGATCCCGTGGTTCACGATGTCGAGGCTTTTCGCGAAATGGACGAACGTCGCATGTTCCTTCAGGTGCAGCGTGTTGCATACGCGCACGAACTCGAGGAAATCGGGTTGCGCGCGATACGCTTCCTCGGCCACGAGCATCGGGATGACGCTCGTCTTCACCATGCAAATGTTCGGCTCGAACATCGTCACGCGCCAGCGCGGCTTGCCGGGTTCATAGCCGAACGACAGTCCGGCACCGAGCGTCGCGCGCGCCTTGTCGAACAGCATCGGGTGCCAGATGTGCGGAACGATCGTGACGGGCGCGCGCAGGCCCGTCTGGTAATAGTGCAGGCACGAGCGCTCGAATTCGGGAATCGTCCACACGGCGTCGTACGGCGCGCCCGAGAACAGGAAACCCGACGGCTTGTTGAACATCGCGCGTTCGATGTCGATCACGTAGTCGTTACCGACCCGCATCGTGACGACCTTGCCGCCGCGCTCGCGGAACGCGCGCAGGTAATCCGCGCCGAACTGCGCGCTCATTTCGATCAGCACGTCGCAGCGCTGCAGTGCTTCATCCATCGACAGGAGCGGCACGTCCCATTCACCGAGCATCATCTGCGGATCGGCGACCTGTTCGCCGCCGTTCACCATCACGGCTTCCGCGACGAGCGGCGACTGGCGCAGCAGCAGGATCAGCAGCAGGCAGTTCTGGAAGATGCCGTTTTCCCACAGCGACTGGCCGGCGCCGCGCACGAACAGCGACACGCCGACGACGAGACGCTTGCCCTCGCCGGGCGCTTGACGGGCATTGGAGTCCGACATGCGTATTCTCCGGTTCAGGCGACCAGACGCGAGACGAACGCGTCGAGGTTCGCGGGGTTGTCGATCGAGACCGACTGCAGCAGCCGGCCGGCCTTCGCGCGGTAGTCGTCGAGGCGTTCGTCGTGATGCAGCCACGCGTCGAGCAGCGCGCGGCCGCCCGCGGCGGAATCGAAGTCCGGGTAGTAATAACCGGCGTCGCCGATCAGCGTCGAGTTGTGGACCAGCGGATAACCGCCGTACAGCACGTCGTAATACAGATAGTTCTGCCCGTTTTCCCAGTGGTGCGACACGACCGCATCCGCGTGACGCGCCATGAAGCCCGGCAGGTCGAGGCGCGGCTCGAAGGTCGCCTTGTGCTGGCGCACGAGATCGAGGCTGTTCGCGAAGTGCACGAAGGTCGGATGCTCCTTCATGTGCAACGAGTTCACGACGAACATGTGCTGAACCGCGTCCGGACGCGCACGGTAGAACGCGTCGCACGCGAGCATCGGATAGTGGCAGGACTTGGCGACCGAGATGTTCGGCTCGAGCATCGCGAGGTACCACGGGCGGCGGCCGGGCCGATAGCCGAACGTCGCGCCTTCCGCGGCGAGCGCGGCGATGCGCCGATCGAGGAAGTACGGCGACCAGATGTGCGGCATCAGGTGGACGGGCGCGCGCAGGATGGTCCGCAGCATCGGCGCCGCGGTCTTGTCGTATTGCGGCAGCAGCCAGACCTCGTCGAACGGCGCGCCGTTGAAGACGTGTCCCGACGGTTTCCCGAAGATCGGGGTTTCGCACAGGCCGGCGTACACGTGCCCGCAGAAGAACGCGGCGATTTTCTTGCCGAGCGCCTTCATGTGCCGGAGCCACTCCACCGGCAATTGCGCGCCCATTTCGATCACGACGTCGAGTTCGTGCGTGACGTCGGAGGGTTTCACGAGCGGGATGTCGAGGCCGTCGAGTTCGAGGCCGGCCGGCAGCGCGTTGGCGTCGCCGCCGTTCAGGAAGTAGACCGGGCCGACGCGATCCGAGCGCTTGAGCATCATCGCGAGGAACGCGATGTTCTGGTGGATGCCGTTTTCCCAGATCGCCTGGCCGTCGCGCGCAAACAGCGAGATGCCGACCGCCGGCCGTTGCTTGCGGGTGCCGCCCGAGGCGGCTTCATTGATGTCCGTCACCGGTTGGTTTCCTCTGCGGCGTCGTGCGTCCGGGCATCGCGTCGAGCGTCTGGCCTGGAAGCGGCGCGCCGTGGATTGTCATGGTTGCATTTGCGCCGGTGCGCCGCGGCGGGCGAATCGGGCGACCTGGTTCGCGAGGGCGGCAGCCGGTTTCCGGCGTGTCATCGGGCACGCCTGGCACGGCGCGTGATTCGGACAGGTTGCCCCGGCGACTGTCTGCGGCGATTGTGGCACGGAAACCGCCGTTTTTGGCGGGACGTGACGAACTTTGACATAGCCGCCGGTCCATGCGAACCGGGCGCCGGCGAAGCGGCGCCCGGGGCGTCCGGCGGGGGGGCGGGTGCGGGCCGGCGCGGCACTGACGGACGGCCGGATCGGGGCGCCGCGCGCGGCGGCGGCCCGCTCAGTGCTGCAGGCGGATTTCGACGC
>NZ_ASSI01000199.1:0-20273 GCF_000466765.1 Burkholderia sp. AU4i
GCGGACGGCACCGGCCGCCGCGACCGCCGCACTCGACGCGGGCAGCGCGCCGAGCGCGACCGGCGGCAGTGCCGCGATCAGCACGCCGGCAAACAGGGTGGACAAGGTTCGGCTCATGCGGACTCCTGAGAAAAAAGGGGGGCGTAGCGGCGTCACGGGATGACGTCGCTGCGGGCGGGTCTTTCAACGGAGCTGCGGGGACAACAGGATGCGCGGGCGATGCGGCTGCCCTGCGCGCAGTCGGCACGCGGATGCGTGCGTTACGGAACGGGTGGCGGGCAGGCGTGCCGGTCGGATCGGCGCGGGCGGGTGCGCGTCCTCATCGGCCGGGCACGACGGCGGCCGCGGTTGCGGACGATGCTGACCCTGACGCGGTGGCGACGCGCCCGGTGACAAAGGCGCACGCGTGACCGGCGCGGACGACGGCGGCGCCGGGCGCGGACGAAGCGTAACCTGCCGCCGCGCGGCGACGGCGAGATGGCGCGCACGTGCGCGCCGCATACGGGATTCGCATGTCTCCCCCACCCAGATGGATTCGGCCTGTCAGCGGCCGTGTCCAAAGATCTTATGAAACCTTTTATTGGTATTCAAGTGGTATCAATCTGGCGCTAAATTGGCATCGGTGTGTCCGGCTTGTCCGGGCGAAAAAAAACCTCGCACGAGGCGAGGTTCCTTCCGGGCGGCGGCCGCTCGATCGGCCGAACGCGTCAGTTGCGGGTTACGCGTGCTTCCTGCGTTTTCTGCCGTGCTTCGAGCCACATCGCATTGACGATGCCGAACGACAGCGCGACGCCGATACCGAGAATCCAGCTGAAATACCACATGATCCGACTCCTTGCGAAACGGGGGCGGCGGGGCGCCTGCGCGCCCCGGCCGGGTTCAATACATCGAATGCGTGTTCTCTTCGAGCACCTCGCGCGTGACCTTGCCGCGCATCACGCGATACACCCAGCTCGTGTAGAGCAGGATGAGCGGCAGGAACACGATCACCGCGAACAGCATCACCTGCAGCGTCATGTGGCTCGACGTCGAATCCCACACGGTCAGGCTGCTCCTCGGGTCGAGCGACGACGGCATGATGAACGGGAACATCGAGAAGCCGGCGGTCAGGATCACGCCGACGATCATCAGCCCCGTGCAGAAGAAGGCCGTCTTTTCCTGCTTCGAGCCGGCGAGCAGCATCGCGAGCAGGCCGCCCGCGATCCCGACGACGGGCGCCGCGATCATCCACGGGAATTCGCCGTAGTTCGCGAGCCACAGGCCCGAGCCCGCGGCGACGTCCTTGAGCAGCGGGTTCGCGACCGTATCGGTCGGCGCGGCGTGCGTGATGTGGAAGCCGCCGACATACGAAGCGATCAGCACGCCGGCCAGCACGAACAGCACGACGGCGAGGAACGACGCCACGCGCAGCGCGATCGATGCGCGGCGCGCGATCACGCCTTCCGTCTTCATCTTGATGAAGGCCGCGCCGTGCGCGACGAGCATCGTGAGGCTGACGAGCCCGCACAGCAGCGCGAACGGATTCAGCAACGCCCAGAAGCCGCCGTAATAGGTCACGCGCAGGTCGCTGTCGAACTTGAACGGCACGCCTTGCAGCAGGTTGCCGAACGCGACGCCGAACACGAGCGCCGGCACGAAGCCGCCGACGAACAGGCCCCAGTCCCAGCCCGCGCGCCAGCGCGGGTCAGGGCGCTTGCTGCGGTAGTCGAAGCCCACCGGCCGGAAGAACAACGCGAACAGCACGAGCAGCATCGCGAAGTAGAAGCCGGAGAACGACGCCGCGTAGACGAGCGGCCAGGCCGCGAACATCGCGCCGCCGGCCGTGATCAGCCACACCTGGTTGCCTTCCCATGTCGCACCGACGGTGTTGACGATGATGCGGCGTTCCTCGTCGGTCTTGCCGAGGAACGGCAGCAGCGCGGTCGCGCCCATGTCGAAGCCGTCGGTGACGGCGAAGCCGATCAGCAGCACGCCGACGAGCAGCCACCAGATCACCTTGAGAGTTGCATAGTCCATAGCGATTCCTTGTTCCGTTTCAGGTGCGTGCTCAGGCCGGGGCGCGCTCGCTGGCGGCCACGAGTTCGTGGTGATAGCGGCCGGTATGCAGCGACGACGGGCCGAGGCGCGCGTACTTGAACATCAGCTTGATCTCGATGACGAACAGCGCCGTGTAGAACGCGATGAAACCGGCGAGGCTCAGGTACAGGTCCGTCGACGTCAGGCTGGACGCGGACAGATGCGTCGGCAGGATGCCCGCGATCGTCCACGGCTGGCGGCCGAGCTCGGCGACGACCCAGCCGAATTCCGCGGCGAGCCACGGCAGCGGGATCGCCCACACCGCATAGCGCAGGAACCAGCGGCGGTTGTCCTGCAGCAGCTGCCGGCGCGCACAGAGCCAGAACGCGGCGACGAAGGTCGCGAGGAACAGGAAGCCGAGGAACACCATGATCCGGAACGAGAAGAACACGGGCGCGACCGGCGGGATCGTCTTCTTCGCGGCGGCCTTGATCTGCTCCGGCGTCGCATCGACCACGTTCGGCGTGAACTGCTTGAGCATCAGCCCGTAGCCGAGATACTGCTTGTGCTGGTCGAACAGTGCGCGGGTCGCATCGCTCGTGTCGCCTTCCTTGATCTTCTGCAGGGCGCCGTACGCGAGCATCCCGCTCTGGATGTGCTCCTCGCTGCGCTTCGCGAGCTCGCGCAGGCCGATCACCGGCTCGTCGATCGAGCGCGTCGCGATCAGGCCGAGCGCATACGGGATCTTGATCGCGTAGTCGGTGCGCTCTTCCTTCTGGTTCGGAATGCCGATCAGCGTGAACGAGGCCGGTGCCGGCTGGGTTTCCCATTCCGATTCGATCGCGGCGAGCTTCATCTTCTGCACTTCGCCGGTCGTATAGCCCGACTCGTCGCCGAGCACGATCACGCACAGCGTCGCCGCGAGGCCGAAGCCGGCCGCGACCGCGAACGAACGCAGCGCGAAGTCGGTGTCGCGCTTCTTCAGCAGGTACCACGACGAGATGCCGAGCACGAACATCGCGGCCGTCACGTAGCCGGCCGACACGGTGTGCACGAACTTCACCTGCGCGACCGGGTTGAACAGCACGTCGAACAGGCTCGTCAACTCCATGCGCATCGTCTGGTAGTTGAACTCGGCGCCGACCGGGTTGTTCATCCAGCCGTTCGCGACGAGGATCCACAGCGCGGACAGGTTCGAGCCCAGCGCGACGAGGAACGTGACCATCAGGTGCTTGACCTTCGACAGGCGGTTCCAGCCGAAGAAGAACAGGCCGACGAACGTCGATTCGAGGAAGAACGCCATCAGGCCTTCGACCGCGAGCGGCACGCCGAAGATGTCGCCGACGTAGTGCGAGTAGTACGACCAGTTCGTGCCGAACTGGAATTCGAGCGTGATGCCGGTCGTCACGCCCATCGCGAAGTTGATCCCGAACAGCTTGCCCCAGAACTGGGTCATGTCCTTGTAGACCTGTTTGCCGGTCATCACGTAGACGGCTTCCATGATGACGAGCAGCCAGGACAGGCCGAGCGTCAGCGGCACGAACAGGAAGTGGTAGAGCGCCGTGATGCCGAACTGCAGACGCGACAGATCGACGACTTCGCTACTTATCATGGTGGTCTCCCTCGGTGGGTGCAGGCGCCGGCACCGAGAGCAGCTTCTCGGCGACGGCGGCAGGCGGAAGCGACATGTGCTCGGCCTGCGGATGATTGAAGAATGCGTATTTGAGCGACATCAGGAGGATCAGCTTGACGATCAACACCAGGCTGATGTCGCGGGCGAGGGTCGGGCCGCGTGCCCACGCGGCGATACGCGCACGCCAGCCGATCGTACCGGCCGACCGCGGGGGAGGCGGCGCAGGCTCTTTATTGATCGAGATCAAGGCGATTATCCTGAATCGATGTAGGTCGGAATTGGGGCGGACTTTACGTCGGATTTATGACGGCCGTGAAGCTGTTTTAATCCTTTTGCGCCTGACATGCCAATTTTAAAAGGACTGCTTTCCGATGCCGAGTGCTGCGCTGCGGCAGACCGTCGCGAAACACGGGCCGAAACTTGAGGCAGATCAAGCTTATGCGGAAGGGGCCCGCGAACCGTCCAATACCTGATCAAACAGGTCGATTAATCGACGGAGAAACGAGCGAAGAGGGGGGCGGAAAGGCGAGTGATAAACCGGCCAAAAACCGGTGAAAAAGGCGGGCAAAAAAAACGCTGCCGGTCAGGCAGCGGTTTTCGATGAGGCGCTTTGAATCGCCGGTGATTTACGCGTATTCGGCGAGGGCAGTGCGCATCTTTTTCATTGCGCTCGCCTCGATCTGGCGAATGCGTTCCGCCGACACGCCGAACTCGGCGGCGAGATCGTGCAGCGTCGAGCCGCCCGAGCCGTCGTCGTCGACGTGCAGCCAGCGTGCCTCGATGATGCGGCGGCTGCGCGCGTCGAGCGCGTCGAGTGCCTGCGCGATGCCGTCCGTCTGCAGCGAGTCGCGCTGACGCGCGGCGAGCACGGCGGTCGGTTCGTTGTGCGAGTCGGCCAGGTAGGCGATCGGTGCGTACGACTCCTCGCCGTCTTCGACCTGCCCTTCAAGCGCGATATCGCCGCCCGACAGGCGCGTTTCCATTTCGGTCACGTCTTCGCGCTTGACGTTGAGCTCTTGTGCGAGGCCGTCGATTTCCTCGGGCGTCATCGCCTGCATGCTCTTCTTGTGGCTGCGCAGGTTGAAGAACAGCTTGCGTTGCGCCTTCGTCGTCGCGACCTTCACCATGCGCCAGTTGCGCAGGATGTACTCGTGGATCTCGGCCTTGATCCAGTGGATCGCGTACGACACGAGACGCACGTTCTGGGCCGGATCGAAGCGCTTCACGGCCTTCATCAGGCCGATGTTGCCTTCCTGGATCAGGTCGCCGTGCGGCAGGCCATACCCGAGATAGTTGCGCGCGATCGACACGACGAGCCGCAGGTGCGACAGCACGAGGCGGCGTGCCGAGTCGAGATTGTTGCTTTCGCGGAATTCGGTCGCGTACTGGCGTTCCTCTTCTGCCGTCAGCAGCGGAATGCGATTGACGGCCTGGATATACGCGTCGATGTTGCCAAGCTGGCCCGGCAACATCGATTGAGCTGCGAGCGCCAGCGAGCCTGCCGATTCGGCCTTGGCCGGCGTCGGGCTCAGGGTGTTCGGGAGGGTCAGGGCGTTGCTCACTAAAAACTCCTTTGGAATCAGGGACAAACCCCCGGTCTCGAATGAGATTCCGTGGGGCATCTTAGCACTCCCGCAAGCTGAGTGCTAATTCCTTAGAGCAAGCGTGGGCATCGGAGTTCCCGTTTTTCTATCGAGTTAGTCGAGTCGATAGTCTATTCTGCGACAGGGGAGGTGGGGCGAAGTTCCGTAAGCCGTTGTTTCAGATGGAAATCAGTAGACGATTTCAATTTTTGTTGTTTTGGAAGGAAGCCATTTCGCTTCGTGATGCCGATCCGAAAAGTCCTTTACCATACCATTCAGTTCGCTCGAACCGGCCGCAGCGGCAGGTTCCATTCAACCCACAAAGTTGGAGTGTCAGATGAACAATAAGAAGAATCGCCGGCCCCGCAGCCGGCTTGTCCTGCACGCGATGCTGGCGGCGTCCCTTCTGGGAGGATCGGGCGCGGCATTCGCGGATCGGTGGGGGATTCAGGCGGGCGGCGGTTTTTCGGATCGCCACGGGGTCGACAAGGGCGATCTCGGCGTGGTGTGGGATCCGGGCTGGAACTGGTGGGAAATGGGCGGTTGGCACTTCGCGTTCGTCGTGGAAGGGCACGCCGGCTACTGGCACACGGGCGGCAACGTTCACGGCAGCATCGGCGAATTCGGCGTGACGCCGTTGTTCCGCTTCATCAAGAGCGCCGGGGAGATTCGCCCGTTCATCGAGGCCGGCGGCGGCGTCCGGTTGCTGACGCACCCGACGATCTCGGATCATTTCTCGCTCGGGACCGCGTTCCAGTTCTCGCCGACCGCGGGGGTGGGCGTGCAGTTCGGCCAACGGCAACAGTATCAGGTCGGCTACCGTTTTGAACATGTGTCTAACGCGGGTATCAAAGAGCCGAATCCTGGTATAAATTTCCACCAGTTCTACGTGCAGTACAACTTCTGATCCGCACGCCCGCGCACGGCGTGCGCGTTGCCGAGGAGTCAGGCGATGGCGAAGGTGATCGATGCGATCCGCGCGCTCGAGCGCGATCGGTTCCGGGCGATGGTGGACGGCGACGGCGAGGCGCTCGGCGCGCTTTTGTCGGACAAGGTGTTCTTCGTGCACACCAACGGCAAACGCGAAACCAAGCAGCAGTTCATCGACGCCATCGTCGCCGGCCGCCGCCGCTATCGCCAGATCGAAATCCAGTCGCAGGACGTGCTGCCCGTCGGCGATGAAACCTGCGTCGTCACCGGGCGTGCGTTGATCGAGATGGAAACGAACAACGGCGGCCTGGTCTTCCCGATTGCGTATACCTCCGTCCACACCCAGGAACAGGGCCGCTGGAGCCTGTTCGCGTGGCAGGCGACGCGGTGCGCGACCGAGACATGAGCGCGCGTGGCGCCCGTTTTCATGTCCCTCGAAGCGGCCTTCTGGGCCGCTTTTTGCTGCCTCGTGCGGCGCGGATCGCGCGGCGCACGAGCGGTCACGCACCGCTCGCTGACGTTTGAACCCTGAAACGGAACCGGCCGTCAGGCCGCCGCGCGGCGATCCGCGCAGTGCCAGGCCGAGCGGTTGATCGCGCTGACGAGCGCATCGAGCGCGGCGCCCGCCGCATCGGCGTGCAGGCCGACGCCGTGCCGCAGCGGCGCATCGCCGACCCGGCAGCCCACCGATACCGCGATCCGCCCGTCCATCGTGCGCGCGTGTTCGCACGAAGCAATGTCGATCGCGACGCCGGCGGCGGCCGCGAATGCCGCGGCCAAACGTCGCACGGCATTGTCAGGCGCGATATCCGCCGCGGGCGCCGTCGCGATCTCGCGGTTCCGCCAGCGTGCGCCGTTGCCGTGGCGCGCGGCCGGGCCGTCTGTCTCGAAGAATTCGCGCGCGAACAGCGCGCAGATCGCGTCGCCCGTCACTTCCTCGCCCGACGCGTCGGCAAGCGTCTGCACCGCGTGGCTGAATTCGATCTGCACGCGCCGCGTCGGCGTGAAGCCCATCCCGCGTTCGAGCAGGAACGTCGCGCCGCCCTTGCCGGACTGGCTGTTGACGCGGATCACCGCGTCGTAGCTGCGGCCGAGGTCGGCCGGGTCGATCGGCAGGTACGGCACTTCCCACGGCGCGTCGGGGCGCTGCTGCGCGAAGCCCTTGCGGATCGCGTCCTGGTGCGAGCCTGAGAACGCGGTGAACACGAGGTCGCCCGCGTACGGGTGGCGCGGATGCACCGGAATCTGGTTGCAGCGTTCGACGACGCGGCGCACCGCGTCGATGTCGGAGAAATCGAGGCCCGGATCGATGCCCTGCGTGTAGAGGTTCAGCGCGAGCGTGACGAGATCGACGTTGCCGGTACGCTCGCCGTTGCCGAACAGGCAACCCTCGATGCGGTCGGCGCCCGCGAGCAGCGCAAGTTCGGCCGCCGCGACCGCCGTGCCGCGGTCGTTGTGCGGATGCACGGACAGCACGATGCTGTCGCGATACGCGAGGTTGCGGTCCATCCATTCGATCTGGTCGGCGAACACGTTCGGGCTCGCGGCTTCGACGGTGGCCGGCAGGTTGACGATCATCTTGTGGTCGCGGGTCGGGCGCCAGGTTTGCGCGACCGCGTCGCAGATCTCGCGTGCGAACGTCAGCTCGGTCATGCTGAAGGTTTCAGGCGAGTACTGGAAGGTCCACTGCGTGTCGGGGCGCGCGGCGGCGTGCTCCTTGATGATGCGCGTGCCGTCGATCGCGAGCGCCTTCACGTCGGCCTTCGACATCCCGAACACGATGCGGCGGAACGACGGGCAGACCGCGTTGTACAGGTGCACGATCGCGCGCGGCACGCCCTCGAGCGCGTCGAACGTGCGTGCGATCAGGTCCTCGCGCGCCTGCACGAGCACTTCGATCGTCACGTCGTCGGGAATCCGCTTGTCGTCGATCAGCTTGCGGACGAAATCGAAGTCGGTTTGCGACGCCGACGGAAAGCCGACTTCGATCTCCTTGAACCCGATCGCGACCAGCATCTCGAAGAATTCGAGCTTCTGCTCGATGCTCATCGGCTCGATCAGCGACTGGTTGCCGTCGCGCAGGTCGGTGCTCATCCAGACGGGCGCGCGCTCGATGGTGCGCGACGGCCATTTGCGGCCATTGAGGCGGACGGGCTCGAACGGACGGTACTTGTCTTGCGGATTGCGCTGCATCTTCTGGACCTCGGGTCTCAAGTCGCGAGCGAAGACGGGCGGCATGGGCGACGGTTGGCGCTGCCTCGCTCCGCGGCACGTGAGCGCGCTGCGGATGCGGATGATCTTCGCGAATCGGCCGACGGATAGACGGACGAATGCTGACGACTTCGGGTTGTAAAAACTGCGAGAGGGGTACTGCGAGGAACTGCTGGGAGGGACCGTGCGGACAGCACACGGCGCTACGACAGCCTTAGGCTAGTCGTAGCGATAGCGGCCGCGCTAGGCGGCCGGAGGTAATTCGGAGGGTGTTCGGAAAGGAACGCATGACGGCAACTCTATGCCAGGATGCGCCCGCGTGTCAAATGCCCGGCGCGCGGGGCCGGTTCGCGGGCGTGCCGTCAGCGCGCGATGCGGGTGATCTGCACGATCGTCGCGACCTGGCGGGCGACGGTGTCGGGCACCGGCACCTCGCCGCGCAATACGGCGTCCGTCCACGCGGCCGTCGTGGCCGCATCGCGCGATTCGGGCAGGGCGACGGGGGGCGCATCGGTCGACGAGCGCTCGGCCTCGATCAGCGTGTCGCACACGCCGTCGTGCAGCCAGTCGACCTGCACCTGGCGCCGCGTGTCGGCAACGGCTTCGCCCTCGGTGCCGCGCGCCAGCAGCGCGCCGCCGAGCGCGGCGTCCGGATGGTCGCGGAACAGCTGCGCAAGGCTGTCGCGGTACGGCGGATGCGTGTAGTTGACGAGCCGCAGGCCGGCCGGTGCGAACGGCTGCAGGATCTTCACGAGCGTGTGCGTCGAATTGCGCACGCCGAGCACGCGACGCATCGACAGCAGGCGGGCGATGCGCGGCGCCAGCACCTCGATCGACGCGAACGCGACGCGGCGCTCGGCAAGCGTGTCCTCGATCGCATCGTGCGACGCCGACGGCGCGAGCGACAGCGCCGAGAAGATCTCGGCGCTCGTCACGCGGCCCGGATCCTGCTCGACACCATGCACGAGCACCGGCACGCCTTCGCGTGCGAGCAGCAGTGCGAGCAGCGGCACGAGGTTCGGCTGCTTGCGCGCGCCGTTGTAGCTCGGGATCGCGACGGGGCGGAACGCCGCGTCCTGTACGTGCACGGGCTCGAACGACGCCTGCGCGGCGGCGAGCATCGCGGCCAGCTCGTCGGCGGATTCGCCCTTCAGCCGATAGGCGATCAGGATCGCGCCCAGTTCGACATCCGACACGCGCGCGTCGAGCATCGCGCGATAGAGCTCGAACGTGTCCTCGGCGGACAACGCGCGTGCGCCGTTCGGGCCGCGGCCGATTTCCTTGATGAAGCGGGCGCACGGGAACGGGACGGCGGCGGGATCGTGGGAAGCGGTCATCGGGGCGTGGGGCGGGCGGCCGGCATCGGGCCGCGCTGTGAGCGGTAAGGAATGCCCGAGTATCGCATGGGCACGGCCGGCGCAAGCAAGGGGGCGCATCGCGGCGCGCTACACTCTGGTTCCCGGCGGTGCGCGCGCCGGCTGCGCCGCGCCCGTGCCGTTGCCGGCCGAATACGACTACGAGAGACATCCCATGAAGCTTTACAGCTATTTCCGCAGTTCCGCGTCGTACCGCGTGCGGATCGCCCTGAACCTGAAGCAGCTGCCGTTCGACTATGTTCCCGTGCACATGCTGCGTGACGGCGGCGAGCAACTGAAGGACACGTACCGCGCGCTGAATCCGGACGCGGTCGTGCCGACGCTGACCGACGGCGACGCGACGCTGCAGCAGTCGCTCGCGATCATCGAATATCTCGAGGAAACCCATCCGGAACCGGCGCTGCTGCCGAAGCAGCCGGTCGATCGCGCCTATGTGCGTGCGGTCGCGCTGCAGATCGCGTGCGAAATCCATCCGCTCAACAACCTGCGCGTGCTGAAGTACCTGAAGCACACGCTGAAGGTGTCCGAAGAGGCGAAGAACGCGTGGTACCGGCACTGGATCGAGGCGGGCTTCGAATCGCTCGAGACCCGTCTCGCGAGCGATCCGCGCACCGGCAAGCTGTGTTTCGGCGACACGCCGACACTCGCCGACGTGTGCCTCGTGCCGCAGGTGTTCAACGCGAACCGCTTCTCGATCGATACGACGCGTTATCCGACGATCCAGCGGATCGTCGACCATGCGTCGACGATCGATGCGTTCAAGGCCGCCGAGCCCGGCGCGCAGCCCGACGCCGAATGAGCGCGGTGCGCCCGGCATGCATGACCGGGCGCGCATGAAAAAGGGCGCCCGAAGGCGCCCCGTGCGATGCGTGCCGGCGGTGTTCAGCCGAGCAGCGCGTCCGCGAATTCGACCGCGCTGAACGGCTGCAGATCCTCGACCTTCTCGCCGACGCCGATGAAATAGACCGGCACCGGGCGCTGCCGCGCGATCGCGGCGAGAATCCCGCCCTTCGCGGTGCCGTCGAGCTTCGTGACGATGAGGCCGGTGAGGCCGAGCGCGTCGTCGAACGCCTTGACCTGCGTGAGCGCGTTCTGGCCGGTGTTCGCGTCGATCACCAGCAGCACTTCGTGCGGCGCGCCGTCGTGCGCCTTCGAGATCACGCGCTTCACCTTCTTCAGCTCTTCCATCAGGTGGAGCTGCGTCGGCAGGCGGCCGGCCGTGTCGGCCATCATCACGTCGATCTTGCGCGCGCGCGCGGCGCTGACCGCGTCGAAGATCACCGCGGCCGGATCGCCGCTTTCCTGCTGCACGACCGTCACGTTGTTGCGCTCGCCCCAGACCGCCAGCTGTTCGCGCGCGGCCGCGCGGAACGTGTCGCCCGCGGCCAGCAGCACCGACTGGTCGAAGCTCTGCAGATGCTTTGCGAGCTTGCCGATGCTGGTCGTCTTGCCCGCACCGTTCACGCCGGTGATCATCATCACGAGCGGCTGCGCGCGGCCGAGCATCAGCGACTTCTCGAGCGGCGTCAGCAACTCGACGAGCAGGTCGTGCAGCGCGGCCTTCACCTGCTGCGGGTCGGTCAGGCGGCCCGCGCGCACCTTTTCGCGTAGCGCGCCGAGCAGGTACTCGGTCGCGTCGACGCCCGCGTCGGACATCAGCAGCGCGGTTTCGAGCTCCTCGTACAGATCCTCGTCGATCTTCGTGTTGACGAAGACGCCGGTGATGCTCGAGCCCGTCTTGGCGAGCCCCGTTTTCAGGCGGGCGAGCCACGATTTCTTCGCGGTGGCGTCCTGCAGCGGCGGCGGAACGATTTCGACCGTCTCGACGACTTCGTCTCGCCCGTCGTTGGTCGGTGTGACCGTCATCACGACGGCCGGCGCGGCCGGCTGCGCGGGCGCTTGCGGCACCTCGGCCGCGGGCGGAGCCTCGACCGCGGGCGCATCGGACGGTTCGTCCGTTTGCTGCGCGTCGGCCGATTGCGATTCCGCCGGATCGGGCTCCTGCGTTTTCTTGAATCGTTTGAAGAAGCTGAACATGGTCTGACGTCGGGAAGAGGGCGGGCCGCCGCCAGAAGCGGGGCACCGGACGGGCCGTCCTGCGTTCGCGCGGGCGCGGCGCACGGCGGCCGAAACCGTGCATTTTATCAGTGCGGCGTGGCGCTCGCGTCAGTGCGCGCCGCCGCTGTGGTAACGTGCGCCTGTTTGGCGGTGCGCCCCTGCGCGCGCCCGGTCCCTCCGTCGTCGATATTCCGTATGTCCCGTTCCTCTTCCGGCCGCCCGGCGGCCCCTTCCAGCCGCGGCAAGCCGCACACGATCCGCATCATCGGCGGCGACTGGAAACGCACGCCGCTCGCGGTGCTCGATCTCGACGGCCTGCGGCCGACCCCCGATCGCGTGCGCGAGACGCTGTTCAACTGGCTCGGCCAGGATCTCGAAGGCCGTCGCTGCCTCGACCTGTTCGCGGGCACGGGCGCACTCGGTTTCGAGGCCGCGTCGCGCGGCGCGGCGAGCGTCGTGATGGTCGAGCGCCATCCACGCGCCGCGCAGCAGCTGCGTGCGATCAAGGACAAGCTCGGCGCGCGTGCGGTCGAGGTCGCGGAGGCGGACGCGTTGCGGCTCGCGGCCGGGCTCACGCCGGGCGCGTTCGACGTCGTGTTTCTCGATCCGCCGTTCGGCGAACCGGCTGTGCTCGAGCGCGCGGTCGCGCTGGCGGCGCCGCTCGTCGCGGCGGGCGGCGCGTTGTACGTCGAAACGGGCGCGGAACTCGACCCGGCCGCGCATGATGCGCTCGCGGGCTGGGAGGTGGTGAAGCACGGCAAGGCCGGTGCGGTTCACTATCATTTGCTGCGGCGCGAAAATGATGAATAATGCGCGTTCCATACGAGGCGGCGCGCTGCAAAGGCGACGCATGCCCATCTCGGCAGTCGCGTGCGCATGGCACCGCTGCCATCCCGTTTGCGTGATGACAGGAGGAGCGACATGGTAGTCGCCGTGTATCCCGGTACGTTCGATCCGCTGACGCGCGGGCACGAAGACCTCGTGCGGCGTGCGTCGAGCATTTTTGATACGCTGGTGGTCGGTGTGGCCGACAGCCGCGCGAAAAAGCCGTTCTTCTCGCTGGAAGAACGTCTGACGATTGCGAACGAGGTGCTCGGCCATTACCCGAACGTGAAGGTGATGAGTTTCACCGGCCTCCTGAAGGACTTCGTCCGCACCAACAACGCACGCGTGATCGTGCGCGGCCTGCGTGCCGTGTCCGATTTCGAATATGAGTTCCAGATGGCGGGGATGAACCGCTATCTGTTGCCCGACGTCGAGACGATGTTCATGACGCCGTCCGACCAGTACCAGTTCATCTCGGGCACGATCGTGCGCGAAATCGCGCAGTTGGGCGGTGATGTCAGCAAGTTCGTGTTCCCGTCCGTCGAGAAGTGGCTGACCGAGAAAGTGACGGCGATGGGAGGCCCTGCCGCGTGACGCGGCGCCGGCCGGTTTCGTCGCGAAGCCGGCCACCGGCCTGAAGAAGTGAGATCAGTATGGCTTTGATGATTACCGACGAGTGCATCAATTGCGACGTGTGCGAGCCCGAGTGCCCGAACGGCGCGATTTCGATGGGCCCGGACATCTACGTGATCGACCCGAACAAGTGCACCGAGTGCGTCGGCCATTTCGACGAACCGCAGTGCCAGCAGGTGTGTCCGGTCGAATGCATTCCGCGCGATCCGCAGCATGACGAATCGCACGCGCAATTGATGGAGAAGTATCACGCGTTGATCGCCGTGAAAGGCGACGACGCGTCGTGACCCCGTGGTGACGCGCGCGCCTGGGCTGTTCGGCACGCACGTCACGCATCCGGATCGGCGCCGCCTGGCGCCGGTTCCTTCATGTCAGGCCAGCAGCTCGCGCAACGCCGCGACGAGCGTATCGCATTCGGCATCGGTGCCGACGGTGATGCGCAGGTGCTGGTCGATTCGCGGCAGCCCGAAGTGCCGCACGAAAATTTCCCGTTCCTTCAGTTTGGCCGCGATGGCGCCCGCGTCGTGCGCGGGATGGCGCGCGAACACGAAATTCGCGGCCGACGGCACGACGTCGAAGCCGAGCGTGCCGAGCGCGTGCGTGAGCCGCGTCCGGCTGTCGATCACGCGCCGGCAGGTTGCGCTGAAATAATCGGTGTCTTCGTATGCCGCCTGCGCGGCGACTTGCGCGAGCCGGTCGAGCGGGTACGAGTTGAAGCTGTCCTTCACGCGGTTCAGCGCGTCGATCAGCGCGGCGTCGCCGAATGCGAAACCGACGCGCATGCCCGCGAGCGAGCGCGCCTTCGACGTCGTGTGCACGACGAGCAGGTTCGGGTAGCGATCGATCAGCGCAATCGCGGACTGCGCACCGAAGTCGACGTAGGCTTCGTCGATCACGACGACCGACGACGGATTCGCGGCCGCGATCCGCTCGACATCCGCGAGCGGCAGCGCGCGCCCGGTCGGCGCGTTCGGGTTCGGAAACAGCACGCCGCCGGCATCGTCGAGATAGTCGTCGACACGGATCGAGAGGTCATCCGCGAGCGGCACGACCGTCGTCTCGACGCCGTACAGGCGTGCATAGGTCGGATAGAAGCTGTACGTGATGTCGGGGAAGCGCAGCGGCCGGTCGTGCTTGAGCAATGCCTGGAATGCGTGCGCGAGCACCTCGTCGGAGCCGTTGCCGACGAACACCTGCTCGGGCTGGATGCGGTGATGGGCCGCGACCGTCTCGCGCAGTGCGCGTGCAACCGGGTCCGGATAGCGGCGCAGCGTGTCGCCGGTCGCGCCGAGTTCGCGCGCGATCGCCGCGACGACGCGCGGCGACGGCGGATAGGGATTTTCGTTGGTGTTCAGCTTGACCGGGTGTGCAAGCGCGGGCTGCTCGCCCGGCACGTAAGGCACGAGTTGCTGAACGACGTCGCTCCAGTAACGGCTCACCGCTTGGCTCCTGTCGGGCAAAGCGACCAGATTACCGCAAGTGTGCGCAGGATGGGGCGGACCGGGCCGCCCGGCGACGCCGGACGGCGCGACGGTCGTGGTGGAGCGCTGCGGTCAGTTGCGATGCAGCTGCATCGTCGCGCGGTCGAGTTCGCCCTTGACGACCATCGGCATCACGGCGAGCGCGCGTTCGATCGACGCGTCGATCACGTCCTGTTCCTCGCGGCGCGGCGGCTTCAGCACGAAGTTCGCGACATCGGGCTTCGCGCCGGCGCGGGCGCTTTCCGGAATCAGGTCGCGCGGATGGCCGATGCCGATCCGCAGTCGCCAGTACTGTTGCGACGACAGGTGTGCGGTGATGTCCTTCAGGCCGTTGTGGCCGCCGCTGCCGCCGCCGAGCTTCAGCTTCACGGTGCCGGGCGGCAGGTCGAGCTCGTCGTGTGCGACGAGGATCTGGTCGGGCAGGATCTTGAAGAACTGCGCGAGCGCGACGACCGACTGGCCGGAGCGGTTCATGTAGGTTTGCGGCTCGAGCAGGTGGACTTCTTCACCGTGCAGGCGCGCTTTCGCGTAGAAGCCATGGAAGCGGCGCTCGTCGCGCAGCGTCGCGCCTGCTTCGCGGGCGAGCTGATCGATCAGCCAGAAGCCGGCGTTGTGGCGCGTCGCGGTGTATTCCGCCCCGGGATTGCCGAGGCCGACGATCAATTTGATCATGACGTTTCGAAGGCGGCAGCCGCCGCCTGGGCGCAGAAAAAGAAAAACCCGCCGGGCAAGCCGCGGCGGGTTGCGTCGACCGTTTCGTGAAACGGATCGATGGGGCGCGTAGGCAGCCGCTTAGGCAGCCGGCGTTTCGCCTTCGGCTGCGTCCGACACGGCACCAGCCGGGACCGTCGCCGATGCGACAACCGGGTTTTCCGCGTCGACGTGCGCGACCAGCGCGACGCCCTTCGGCAGTGCGATGTCCTTCGCGTGCAGCGATTGACCGGCTTCGATCTTCGACAGGTCGACTTCGAGGAACTCCGGCAGGTCAGCCGGCAGGCACTCGATTTCGATTTCCGTCGCGACGTGCGAAACGATCGCGCTCGACAGCTTCACGGCCGGGCTGATTTCAGCGTTCAGGAAGTGCAGCGGAGCCTTCGTGTGCAGCTTCTTCTTCGCGTCAACGCGTTGGAAGTCCACGTGCAGCACCAGTTGCTTGAACGGGTGGTATTGCACGTCGCGCAGCAGAACCTGTTGCGACTGGCCAGCCACTTCGAGGTCGAGGATCGACGAGTGGAAAGCTTCTTTCTTCAGGGCGTGCCACAGGGCGTTGTGATCGAGTTCGATCTTTTGCGGGGCTGCTTCGCCACCGTAAACGATACCCGTGGTCTTACCGGCGTTGCGCAGGCGGCGGCTCGCACCCGTACCTTGCTGTTGGCGCTCGAAAGCGACGACTTTCATATGATTCTCCAATGGCTGCCCGCGACCAGGCAGTAAAACGGGGCCGTCAAATGTCGGCCCCCGATGAAGCGGACGGGGTTTCGTCTATCCCGTCCGATTGTGCAAAAAGCGAAGCGTTGCCGCTTCGCTTTCTGCGCATGCTTTGTTCAGTCGATTCGCGATCAGGATTCCGCGAACAGCGACATCACCGAATCGCCGCGGCGGATCCGCGAGAACGTTTCGGCCAGCAGGCTCGCGCTCGTCAGTGCACGGATCTTCGAGCAGCCGAGCGATTCGGCGGACAGCGGGATCGTGTCGGTGACCACCAGCTCGTCGAGTGCCGACGCGGCGATGCGGTCACCCGCGCCACCCGACAGCACCGGGTGCGTCGCGTAGGCGAAAACCTGTTTCGCGCCGCGCTCCTTCAGCACTTGTGCGGCCTTGCAGAGCGTGCCTGCCGTATCGACCATGTCGTCCATGATCACGCAGGTGCGGCCTTCGACTTCACCGATGATGTTCATCACCTCGGAGACGTTCGCCTTCGGGCGACGCTTGTCGATGATCGCGAGATCGCAGTTGAGCTGCTTCGCGAGTGCCCGGGCACGCACCACGCCGCCGACGTCCGGCGACACGACGAGCAGATCCGGGTAGTTCTGCTTGCGCAGGTCACCCAGCAGGATCGGCGTTGCGTAGATGTTGTCGACCGGGATGTCGAAGAAGCCTTGAATCTGGTCGGCGTGCAGATCCATCGTGATGATCCGCTCGACGCCGGCGATTTCCAGCATGTTCGCGACGACCTTCGCCGAGATCGCAACGCGCGCCGAACGCGGGCGGCGATCCTGACGGGCGTAGCCGAAGTAGGGGATGGCTGCAGTGATCCGGCCGGCGGATGCGCGCTTGAGCGCATCGACCATGATCATCAGTTCCATCAGGTTGTCGTTCGTCGGTGCGCACGTGGATTGCAGGACGAAGACGTCCTTGCCGCGCACGTTTTCCTGGATCTCGACCTGGATCTCGCCGTCGGAGAAACGGCTGACCATTGCTTTGCCGAGGGGGATACCAAGGATATTGACGACTTCCTGGGCGAGCGCGGGATTCGCGTTGCCAGTAAAGACCATCAGGCCATCATGGCTGTGGCTGCTCATCGTGCACCTGCTTCAGGCTTGGGCGGGAAATGCGGGAAAATTTTTGGCAGGGGAGGAAGGACTCGAACCCTCGCATGCCGGAATCAAAATCCGGTGCCTTGACCAACTTGGCGACTCCCCTACACTTAACTGACTGCTTCACCGAACTCGTGTAGGCCGTTCGACAAAGTAAAACTTCATGACGCGAAAGCGAAGAGCGGATGCTCGTTCAGGCTCTCGGCAACTTCACCCTTCCAACTGGCGGGCAGCTTGGCTTTCGCCGCTTCTGCCTCGTGCTTGCTGTGAAACGCTGCAAACACGCTTGCTCCGGAGCCGGTCATCCTCGCGGGGGTCAAATCATACAACCTTTTAACCACCTGCGCAACTTCCGCGTACTTCCTTGTTACAACTTCCTGCATGTCGTTCCGGCCGAAGCTATCTGGCCATCCCGCATCGCTGGTTTGCTGTGCAAGAAAGTCAGCAATTGTGACGGGCTTCGTATCTCTTGTCAACAACTCATCTGAAAATATTTCAGCGGTCGGGACATGAACGCTTGGCGTCACAACCAAGAACCAGCGAGTCGGCAATTGTACCTCAGCTAATTCTTCTCCGATACCCTCTGCGAACGCATTTTTTCCAAAAATAAAAAACGGAACGTCTGCGCCGAGTTTGACCGCGAGTGACTGAAGCTCGGCGCGCGGCAGGTCGAGTTGCCACAGGCGGTTCAGTGCGAGCAGCGTCGTTGCGGCGTCGGAGCTGCCGCCGCCAAGGCCGGCCCCCATCGGCAGGCACTTGTCGATCTCGATGTCGACGCCGTGCGCGGTGCCCGTATGTGCTTTCAGCAGGTTGGCCGCGCGCACGACGAGGTCGCTTTCCTCGGGCACGCCGGGCACGTCGGTGACGCGCGCGACGCGACCGTCGTCGCGCAGCGTGAAATGCAGCGTGTCGCCCCAGTTCAGCAACTGGAACACGCTCTGCAGATCGTGATAGCCGTTCGGGCGGCGGCCGGTGATGTGCAGGAACAGGTTGAGTTTCGCGGGCGCAAGGCAATTGCGCAGCGAGCGGGTCGAATCGGTCATGCGTATGTCTGGGCTGGGCCGGTGCTCACTGGTCGAGCACGAGCTTGATGTCGAGCGGCGGGGTCGCGCGCACGAGGTTGACGCGTTTGACGCCCGTGGCCGGGGCATCCGCGTAGGCGAGGTAGTCGATCGTCCAGCCGTCCTGGCGGATCTGCTTGACGCGCGTGCCGTCGGCCGGGTCGCGCACCGTCTCCGCAGGGGTCGCGGGCGCGGCCGTGGGCAGCAGCCAGTAGCGCAGGCCCGCGAGCGGCAGTTCGAAGCCGAGCGTTTTCTGCATCAGGTCGCCGACGTCCGGCGCATATTGCGTCGGACGGTTCGGCAATTCGAGCGATGCCGCCTGCGGCGTCGATTTCACGACCGCGAGCGTCTGGCCGAGCGGGCTGCGCAGCTCGAGCGACACGTCGTCGCCGTGCTCCTGCCAGTCGAAGTTGCCGTACACGTTCTGCTGCTTGCCGAGACGGTCGTCGTACTGCACCGCGAAGCGGCCATGGTAAGCGTGCGTTGCGGCGGTCTGCAGCGGCGCGCCCGTCGGCGCGCTGGCCGACGGCGGCGTGCTCGCGCAGCCGGCGAGCGCGAGCGCCGCGCCGGCTGCGGCCAGCGTGCGCTGCGCGCGGGAGGACAGGGAAAACGTCGGGAACATCTGCATCAGAGGCCGTTGATCTGGAGGCGCTTCAGCGTCTGCACGAGCGTTTCGTTGTCCGGCTCGAGCTTCTGCGCGTCACGCCACGCGGAACGCGCGTCGTCCTGCGCGCCGCTCTTCCACAGCACTTCGCCGAGATGCGCGCCGATTTCGGCGTTCGGCTGCAGTTCGTACGCGCGCCGCAGCACCTTCGCCGCGCCGGCCGTATCGCCCATCCGGTACTTCACCCAGCCGAGACTGTCCATGATGTAGGCATCGTTCGGCGCGAGCGTCATTGCCTTGTCGATCAGCTTGCTGGCTTCGGGCAGCCGCTGGTTGCGGTCGGCGAGCGAATAGCCGAGCGCGTTGTACGCCTGCGGATTGTCGGGCTGCGTGCGGATCAGCTCGCGCAGCTGCTTTTCCATCGTCGTGTAGTGGCCGGTTTTTTCGGCCGCCATCGCGTAGTCGTAGCGCAGGTCGGGATCGTCCGGGAAGTCCTGGACCGCCTGCCCGAGCCGGGCCTCGGCTTCCGGATAGCGCTTCGCGGTGAACAGGATCGACGCGTCGGTGCGAGCGACCACGGCGGCATCGCGCGGATCCGTGATCGGCAGGTTGTCGAGCACCTTGCGCGCCTCGTCGGTCTTGCCCTGTTTCTGCAGCAGTTGCGCGCGCGTGATCTGCGCCGGGAGATAGTGCTGGCTCGTCTGGTCGACCTTGTCGAGCCATTGCGACGCCTGCGCGTCGTTGTTCTGGTCGATCGCGATCTGCGCGAGGTAGATGTAGCCCTGGCCGACGTCGAGGTTCGGCTGCTTGTCGCCGAGCTGCACGTATTGCTTCAGGTAGGCGGTGGCTTCGTCGAGCTTCTTCTGCTGGATCTTGATCAGCGCGAGCGCCATCAGCGGCGTCGGATCCTTCGAGTCGAGCTTGCGCATCGTCTCGAACTGCTTCTGCGCGTCGTCGAGGCGATCGTCGGCGAGATAGAGCTGCGACAGCGCGAGCCGCGCATCGCGCGACTTCGGATTCTGCTGAACATACTTCTCGAACGACGCGATGCCCGCCGCGCGTTCCGCAGGCCCCATCTGCGACAGCATCAGGGCCGCCGGCAGGTAGTCGGGGCGGATCTGCAGCGCCTGCTTCAGCGACTGCGCGGCGCCGTCCTTGTCGTCGACCGCAAGCTGCTGGCGCGCGATCGCGAGCTGAGCCTCGGGCCGGTTCAGGTCGTTCTTCAGCATGTCCTTCAGCACCGCGAGGCCGCCGACGCGGTCGGGGCCGCGCACGAGCAGCGCCTGCAGCGCGAGGATCGCCGGGCCGCGCGTCTCGCCGGTCGC
>NZ_ASSI01000200.1:0-8702 GCF_000466765.1 Burkholderia sp. AU4i
TGTGGCAGATTTAGCGCTTACAGAGCAGGAGCTTCTCCGAAGTCGCTGGTCCGTGCCCTGGCGCAGGCTTTATCGACTTCCGCGAGGTGCGGCGTTCCCGCGCCCACCGCCGGATGGGTTTCCGGTCGTACTCGGCCAATTACCACCGGACGAAGCACCGCCCGACCGGCCGCCGCTTCCGGCCGATTTTGCCCCACCGGACGAGCCTTTCGATGGGCCGCTCGAGTTACCGCGCGCGCCACCTTGGTTGCCGCCTGTTCCTTTGCTCATCGCCGCCTCCTTTGACCATGTGGGGTGCTACAAGTCACTTCCGATTTGCAGTCGCATCAGAGCCGCGGCCGCGAGATTGTCAAACGCAATCTCAAGTTGATACAGCTTCGGACGCAAACGCAATTTGAATTTGATACACCTGCGCATACGGTTATTAGCTGAGTGCTGCCTCCTTCGAGTTGCGTTTGCGTTTGACATCGTCCGCGTCGTTCAGGTGCGGTGGTGGGATGCGGTTGATCATGCCGGCCTGACGTTTTTCCTTCAGCCTGTACGAGTCGCCGGAGATCGGCACGACGTGTGCGTGATGAAGCAGCCGGTCGAGGAGCGCCGCCGTGAGCGTTGCATCGTCAGCGAAGGTCTGGTCCCACTGGCCGAACGGAAGATTGCTGGTCAGGATGAGACTTCCGGTTTCGTACCGTTTGGCGACCACCTGGAAGAGCAGGTTCGCCTGCTCCCGGTCCATGGGCAGATACCCCATCTCGTCAATGATCAGAAGCCTGTATGGCTTCGTGATCCGCTTGATAGTTTCCTCCAGCTGGTTACGCCGCAACGCTGTCGTCAATTGCATCAGCAGATCGGCGGCAGTAATGAAGCGGGTGCGAAATCCGGCCTGCGTTGCACGATATCCAAGCGCGACGGCAAGATGGGTTTTGCCAACGCCACTGGGTCCGAGCAGCACGACATTCTCGGCACGCTCCACAAAGGCAAGACTGCCGAGTTCGAGAACCAATGCTTTCGGTACGCCGAGCACGAATTCGAAGTCGAATTCATCAAGCGTCTTGATTGCCGGGAATCCAGCCAGACGCGTCAGCATCCGGCGCATTCGCTCCGCGCGTGCCATCGCTTCATCCTTCAAGGCCTGTTCGAGGAAGTCGAGATAGCCGAGCTCGCGTTTGGCGGCCATCTGGCCGAGGTGCGCAATCTGTGTCGGCAAGTGCAGCAGGTTGAGCTGCTTGCACAACACAGTCAGTCGTTCGAGCTGCGGCGTCATGCGCTTACCTCCTGTGCGCGGCTGAACGCGTCGTAGACCGACAACGGGTGCTGCAACGGTTTGTTCCACTCCGAGGTCGCGTACCGTGATGCTGGTTTCGGCTGCTGATGTGGCGTCGCTCCCGTTCGAACCGATCGTCCCACGTATGGTGCCGGCAGTGGCAGAAGATGCGGCCGCTCCTCGAGCAACACCTCGGCCGGAACCCGTTTGGTAGTGCCATGCACCCGGACGTTGGCGACGTCGCGCAACCACAGCCTGACGCGCTCATTGCACAGGCCGCAGTCGGCTGTGAGCCCTGCCTGTTTGAGCATTGAAACCAACGGGACCCAGAAGCTATAGCGCAGATATCCGTTCATACGCTCGACCTTGCCCTTCGTCTTCGCGCGGTATGGCTTGCACACGCGCGGCACGAACCCATGGTGTTTGGCGAAGTCAGCGAACCCCGGATGATATCGGTGCTGCTTCTTGCCATAGGCATCGCGTTTCAGAATCACCGTCTTCATGTTGTCGTACACGATCTCTCTGGTGACGCCGCCAAATGCCTCGAATGCCCGCACATGGCAAGCCAGCAGCGTTTCGATACGCATGTCGGTGACAAACTCCGCGTAGCTGACACGGCTGTAGCCCAACGTCGCAACGAACGCCGCGAGCATGCCGAGTTTGTGCCCCGGCTTACGAAACTCAATCCAGTCCATCTGCATCTGATGTCCCGGCTCTGTCTCGAATCTGACCACCGGGTCGGGGCGTGCAGCGGGGCGAAGCTTCTGCAGATACTCCTGCACCCGACGCAAACCGCCCGTGTAGCCGCGCTCCTCAATCTCCCGCTTGAGCACCGTCGCCGGAATCCAGTCCGGCTTCGCTGCTTCGACACGGCCCTGCAAATAGGCCTTGAAGGGCGCAAGCTTGCCGACGACTGGCTGACGGGCCTTACGCTGCGGCGGACCCGATTCCAGATACTTCCTGACTGTGTTGACTGCCATGCCGGTCTCGACCGCGATGTCCCGAAGGCTGTTTCCCTGGCGACGCAGAATCTCGATTTCCATGTACTCCTCGTAGCTGATCACGGGCCGCCCAAAAGGAGCAACCCTACAACGAGGTGTATCAATTCCTAACTGCGTTGCTGTATCAATTTACAACTGCGCGCGACAAGATAACGATACGCCTATTTTAAGCGGGCTTCTTCCGGCGAAGGAGACTATCCACGCGGAGTTGGTAATATCAAAGAACATCGACAAACAACCAAACAATCAAGCGCAGTTGCATGGACATCTTTTACTACTGGCAGAAGCTGGAATCGAACCTGAAGAACCGTGAGGTCGGATACTTCGGCTCCAACAACTCAAAGCTCACAGACCTCGCTGGACGCTTGCCCAAGCGAATCTGGGTGTTCAAGACGCCGAAGGGCATGAAAGGCTCAATTCAGCTCGTGGGCTCGCTTTTGGTCTCCGATGAGCCACGCGTTGCCGTCAATACCGACTATCCGAACGTGATTTACTACGACCCGTTCTCGCCCGAATCGGTCATCTACACGGAGTCAGGTACGGCTGAGCGAATCACGGAAATTTCGGGTCATTTCCAGTACCGATTCCATGCAGCGTTCAGCGCTAATTTTCAAGGTGACTCGGGAATCCAGGCGTTGGAAACCAACGTCGTGCGTGGCTTGGAGTCGATGGTCGCAGCGTGGCCCAAGGTCCAGCTGCTCGAGCGGGTCAAGGAACCGGAGAAGGTGTACCCCATCAATCCATTTGCCAACAAGCCCATTAAGGCGCCGAAAGGACAATGAAGCGACGAGCAACAGTAATTTGTGAGCGCAACGGCAACGTTCTACTGGTCGCCCGGGAGCGTGGTCGCTGGGCTTTCCCAGGTGGCCGGCAGAAAGCCGGTGAAGACATCGCGTCCACGGCAATCCGGGAACTCGACGAAGAGACTGGGCTGCAAGTTTCAAATAACCACTACCTCTTCCGTTTCGGGGTCTGCGAACCCGGCACTTCGTCTTCATTGTTAGGCTGACGGACGGCTCGGAACCAATACCGTCGAACGAAATAGCGCGCTGCCAGTGGGTCAAACTGAAAGACCTTGCGAAGTTGGACACGAGCATTCCGACTAAGGGGATTGCGGAAATCTTCCTTCGTCAATCGCGCGGCAGCAAAAAGTCGCTGAGCAAGGCAATACAGACATTGATGACATAATCAGCACGAGCTCAGCAGAAGTTGCGACTGACTGCCGTTAGCCCGCCGAGCAGGTGAGACAAATCGACGAGCCTCTGCGCAACCAGGTGGCGAACCTCGCCTTCGCATTGCCACGTTCCGTACACGGCGAGGAGCGACGCGCCCAACACCTCCTGCCGGAACTTCTCCTGAACCGATGTCCAGATGATGATGTTCACGTTGCCGGTCTCATCCTCAATGGTGAGAAACATCACGCCTTTCGCCGTTCCCGGCCGTTGCCGCACTGTGACCAACCCGCAGCCACGAGCGAGTCTGCCATTACGATAGGTCATGAGTGTTGCCGCTGGCATCAGGCGCTGTTCTAGCAGGGCTGGCCGCAGAAGGGAAAGTGGATGCCGGCCGAGCGTGAGGCTCATCGAGTTGTAGTCTGCGACGATGTCTTCGCCTTCCGACGGCGCCCCGAACGCAGGCGTTTCGTCATCGACGCAAGCATCGGCAAGGATGTCGCTGTCGGGCACAGCGGCGACGGACGCCCAGAGCGCTTCGCGTCGATTGCCAGCGAGCAGTGACAGCGAGTTTGCTGCTGCCAGAACCTTGAGGTCATTTCGGTCGAGTTGCGCGCGGCGCGCAAGGTCGCTGACGCTGGAGAACTGCCTCACGGCTCTCGCGGCTTCGATTCGCTCCGCTGCACCGTCCTTCATGCCCTTCAACAGCGACAGGCCAAGGCGTACTGATGGCCTGGATGCCGATGTTTCACGCTCGAGCACCGAATCCCAGTTGCTGATGGTGACGTCGGCTGGGAGCACCTTCACGCCATGTCGCTGCGCATCCTGAATCAACTGCGACGCGGAGTAGAAGCCGAGTGGCATGCTGTTCAGCATCGCCGCGAGGAACGCCTCCGGCTCATGACACTTCAGCCAGCTGCTCGCGTACACAAGCAGCGCGAAGCTCGCCGCGTGGCTTTCCGGGAAGCCGTATTCGCCAAAACCGTGAATTTGCTGGAAGATGGATTCGGCGAAGTCCTTCGTGTAACCGCGCTCGGTCATACCGTTGACGATGCGGTCGTAGTATTTGTCGAGACCACCCTTACGTTTCCAGGCGGCCATCGCGCGGCGCAACTGGTCCGCTTCGCCCGGCGTAAAACCGGCAGCCAGGATGGCCACCTGCATCACCTGCTCCTGGAAGATGGGCACGCCAAGCGTTCGCCCGAGAGCGACCTCCAATGCGTCGCTCGGATACGTCACCGGCTCCAGTCCTTGGCGCCGGCGCAGGTAAGGATGCACTGCGCCGCCCTGAATCGGGCCCGGCCTCACGATGGCCACCTCGATAACGAGGTCGTAGAACTCTCGGGGCTTCATCCGCGGCAGCATGCTCATCTGCGCACGCGACTCAATCTGGAACACGCCCACGGTGTCCGCCCGCGAAATCATCTCGTAGGTCGCCGCGTCCTCGGGAGGTATGTCCTGCATCTCGAAACGCTCACCGCACTGCTCTGACACGATGTCGAGCGTGCGACGGATGGCCGACAGCATGCCAAGTGCGAGCACATCGATTTTCAACAGGCCGAGCGCTTCCAGGTCGTCCTTGTCCCACTGAATGGCGGAGCGGTCTGCCATCGTCGCGTTCTCGACGGGGACCAGCCGCGTGAGCTTGCCGCGGCTGATGACGAAGCCACCGGAGTGCTGCGACAGGTGGCGTGGAAAGTTGAGAATCTGAGCAGCAAGCTTCGCCCAGAGACCGATGAGCGGATTCTCCGGGTCCAGTCCGGATTCAGCGAAGCGTTGAAGCAGGTCGGCCGAATGGTCGAACCACTGATGCGATTTCGCCACCTTGTCCACAATTTGCGGGTCGACGCCGAGCGCCTTGCCGCTTTCGCGCAGCGCGCCGCGTGGCCGGTATGTGGATACCGCTGCAGCAATCGCCGCACGGTCGCGCCCGTACTTCCGGTAGATGTATTGGATGACCTCTTCGCGACGTTGATGCTCGAAGTCCACGTCGATGTCGGGTGGCTCGCCACGTTCCTTGCTGATAAAGCGCTCGAACAGCATGTTCCCGCGTGATGGGTCGACCTCCGTCACGCCGAGGCAGTAACAGACCGCACTATTCGCCGCCGACCCGCGCCCCTGACACAGGATGTGCTGACTGCGGGCAAAGCGCACGATGTCGTAGACCGTGAGGAAATAGGCCTCATATTCCAGTTCGCGGATGAGCTGTAGCTCGTGCTCAATCTGCTCCTGGACGTTGTGCGGAATGCCGTTGGGATAGCGCCGGTGCGCACCGATGTATGTCTCCTGCCGTAAATACGCTTCGTGCGTAAAACCCTCTGGCACGAGCTCGTCGGGATATTCGTAGCGAAGCTCGTCGAGTGAGAAGTTACACCGTTCAAGAATGTTGAGCGTCTCGTACAGTGCACGCGTCGGATACAGGTTCCCCAGCCGAAACCGAGAACGCAGATGGCCCTCGGCGTTTGGCGCGAGGTCGTATCCGCATTCGGCGACGGTCTTACGCAACCGGATTGCCGTCATCGTGTCCTGCAGCGGCTTACGCGAGCGGACATGCATGACGACGTTGCCCGTCGCCACGACCGGTACGCGATACTGGTCCGCCACATGCTCGACGATGCCCCGATGGATGTCGTCCATCGCGTGCTGGTGCAGCGTCAGTCCGACCCATGCACGTCCCGCGAACACGTCGTTCATCCATTCGAGCTGGACGGCCAGCGCATCTTCGGTCGCCGGGAAATCGGGCACCAGAATGGCGAGGCAGTCCGGCATTCCCCGCAGATGCGTGTAGCCTTTCTCTGGCTTCGAGATGTCGTGCGGCGTGAGCAGGTATTCGCCTTTCGCTGCACGCATGCGTCCGAGCGTGATGAATTCGGAAAGGTTGCCGTAGCCCTCGCGATTTTGCGCCAGCAAGATGAGACCGAAGGCCGGCGACCGGTCTGCATTCACGAGCTGAAAGTACGAGCCGATGACCAGGGGGAGCTTTTCTTTCTTCGCTTCGACATGGGCGCGTACGACGCCGGCGAGCGAACACTCGTCGGTTATTGCGAGGCCTGAATAACCGAGCTGGGATGCACGCAGCACCAGCTCTTCTCCGTGCGAGGCGCCGCGGAGGAACGAGAAGTTGGTGAAGGCGAAAAGCTCCGCGTACTCTGGAAGCATCGACGATGGGAAGTCCACGATTGCACCGTCTTATCCGAAGAGGCCGTGCAGATACCAGCGCACTTCTTCCGTCTTCACGACGGGCCGTTCGCGATAAATCCAGTAGCAGCTTTTATCGGCGGCCTCTGCAACGTAGTAGTCGCGCGTCACCGCTTCGCTGTCGTGCCATCCTGCCTCGATGCGCTCCCCAGTCGACACGAGCCTGAGCGGCGAGCCGTAGAACGGTCGATGGTTCTTCATCATGAGCTTGATGGGTTTCTCGAGCAGCCAGGTCGGTCGTGGCAGACCTGGAGGCGGTGCCTGCACCTTCGCATCGTTCTGGATGGGCACCCAGCGGTTCGCCATCTCCGGCCTGTGGTCGGATGTCGGCGCCGCGCGCTCGACGTTCTCCGTGCCAAGCCGCGCAACCAGCAGCTCGATAAGGCGATTGTGGTCTTCAGCTGAACCGCCCGGGTCGAGAAAGAGCGAATCGCTCGGTGGCTCGGCGGGCTGCACGCTGGACGCGGTCAGCCGGACCGCCAGGACGGCGGCTGGCAGTTCGGTGCGACCGAGGCGTTCCTTCAGCAAACGAACGAGGTGCTCCTCGTGCCATGTCGGTTCCGCAAGCGCTATCTCGAGAGTGGTTGGCTCGATGGCTTCGCGGCCGCGCTCATGCTCGAGCGACACCGTGGCATGGGTCAGCGCGAACTGCTGCGCGCTCAACCAGCCGCACAACTGGACTATGAGGCGTTTCGCCGAAAACAGGATGGCGTCGGCATGCTCGACCCGGTCAGGAAGCTCGGTGCGCGCGCTGAAAGTCGGCGGCATCTCGAGCCATTGGTACAGTTCGGGCGAGAGGCCGTAGGCGCGGTCGAGCGCATCGAGCAGCCCGACGCCACAGCGTTTCTTCAGGCCGGCCCGCGGCAGGCGACGGATGTCGGCCAGCACCCGGCAGCCTAGGCCTTGAAACCAGTCGGCAAACCCGCGCAGCTCCTGCACGACCGTGAACGGCAGTGCGTTGAGGTTCCGCTCGAGCGATGGCATCTTGAGCACGCGGCACCAGCCGCGTTTTGCAAGCAGCCATGCTCCCTGGCCAGTCGGCGCCACGCTCATGCGAATCGTCACGCCGATAGACATCACGACCTCGCGCATCAACGCGCAGACTTGGCGGATACCACCGAAGAGACGCAGGCTGGCCGTCACGTCCATCACGATGGTTTCCTCATCGCAGAGCGCGACTTGCGGCGAGAAGCGCAGCAGACCGAAGGCGACCTCGCGCTGCATATCTCGCTCGCGCTCGATGCTCCGGTCGTACATCAGCGCGTCCGGCGATAGCGTAGTCACGCCGCCGCGTTTCATCCCCGGAAGCACACCAGCCTCGCGCGCCATCGAATCTGCCACCACCACCTTGTCGCGCTCGAGCACGACGCACCCGTGCTCAGTGCGAGGTGACCACCTCGGACGGAACACCTCCAGCGAAAGCCGGGGCAGGAAGATGGCGACGAACACGGCCATAGGGGCTGAGAAGAATCGGAGACGGTTGCAGAGTGATGGACAGCGTTTCGCTTCGTATTGGGCCCCGTCGCTTGACGACATCGACGACGAGGCCACCGTCAGCGGGTCGCACTCCCAGCCGCAACGTGGCTGGCGAAGAATCCTGCGCGCTGGCGAGCGGCCGAATGAGCACAAGCAGCGTTTCCGACGTTTGCGCTGCCAGGTGTAATCGCCGCAGCGCCTCGGTTCGGATGTGCTGTTGCCACAAAATGAGCGCGCCGCAGCTCCCCGCCTGAAGCACGCGTTCTGCACACCAGAGCGCATCCGCCGTTTTTGGTGCTCGCAGCCTCATCAGTCGTTCGACCGGCACCCCGAGATACGCGAACGCCAGCGAATTAGGGACATGCGGCGGCTGCAAGAGCGCAATTGGACGTGCGCTGAGTTCGGCGAGCGCCGGCTTCAGGAGTCGCATCTCGCCAATCCCTGGTTGCTGGACCAGCAGCTCCACCAATGCACCCAGTGGCCAGCCGCCGCCGGGTAGCTCGGCCGACAAGGCCGCGTAGCCGGTGTCGACCGTCCTGCCGTGAACGCGCGCGAGCTGAGCCCCGCGCCAAAGCGTTATTCCCCCCGACTCCG